>NZ_KV814858.1:0-9223 GCF_001814135.1 Neisseria sp. HMSC067H09
GTTGTCGGGGGAAAAGGAATTTTGCAAAGGTCTCTATCCGTCAATAACGCCCAATTCCACCAAAGCCCTGTACACGCCATCTTCATCTACACTCGGAGCAATAAATTTCGCCGCGGCCTTCGCCGCAGCCTCACCATTTCCCATGGCCACGCCGAAGCCGACGGATGAGAGCATTTCCAAATCATTAAAGCTGTCGCCAAAAGCCATAACATCTTCCATGCCTATACCCAACTTTTCTACTGCATGTGCAATGCCTCTTGCTTTTGAACCTTCGCGGCGCAGCATGTCCAACGCAGACTCGTGCCAACGCACGGATTTGAAGCCTTCGGATTGGATTTTTCCGATAATCTCCTGCTCCTGGGTTTTATCTGCAAACACCAGCATCTGATAAACCGATTGTTTGCGGAAATATTCTTTATCCACTTCAAAAGCAGGCAGGATGTGCGACAAGGCTTCTTTTACCCTTTCGCCGGCAGCCGATGCGACAATTTCATCATTATTTACAAAAGCATAATCAATATACTGACTGTCAAAAAATGTACACATCCGCTCCACTTCGGCTTCAATCATCGGATAAGCCTGCAACACCTCTCCGTGAAACGTCGTGTATTGCCCGTTAATCGTAACCAGCATATCAATGCCGCTGTCGCGTATCAGGGTTTTCACCTTACCCGGAATGGCCACCGGCGGTCTCCCCGTCGCAATCGCCGTCAAAATACCCCGCGCTTTCAATGCCTCCATCGCTTTAGCAACAGACGGGCGCAGCGTATCGGTATATTTTCGGTATAACGTGTCATCAATATCGAAAAAAATAATTTTTGGCGTATTCATTATCAGGCATACAATCGGTTTCAGACGACCTATATTGTAACGTGCAATGACGGGAACAATGCACAATTTCTACATGCAATGATGTAAACAAGCTGTGTATAAATCCTACTTCATATTGATTCCCAAGAGAAAAACAAACCTGATTAAAAAATAAGCAGGTTATCAGAAGTCGTCTGAAACCTGCTTATTCCATTTTCGCCATTATTACATTAAGCAATAATTTTGACACTTTCCCGCTCCCGCCTGAATTTCATTTTCAGCAACGCGGGCAGACTGTCATCAAAGTACCAGCCGCCGTCCGGCATAGCAATCGCCCCACCGGCACAACGCAAAGTGATGCTTTTTCCGGATAAGCCGTCCGTCTCCGTAATCTCTACCTCATGCGCTCTCCCCCAGTCTGCAACGGGCAACAAATGCGCCAATTCGCGGATACGTCCGTTTTGCGCTTCTATCCCATCCTCGGTACGGCAGGCACCGTCGCATTGCCCGAGTGCCTGTACAGGACACGGCACACCTTTTCCATTTGCAACAGGCAGGATATTCAAGGCATCAGGACAAAGTCTGTTTTCCAGCGCCCAACTATTAAGCGCGCGTTTGGCGGCTTTTTTATGGATGAACAACCCATACGGGCGGACAGCACGACTGCCATTATCCAAAGGCACAATCCTTGCCTGCAATACACCGTGTTCGTCGGGAGAAAAACGAACAGTAGAAAATGCAGTAGGCTTGGAAACGACTCGTTCAGGCGGGCGGATACCATATTCCCTCATCGCCTGAGCCTTCAGCCACACCGAATGCAGACTGCCCAACGCAGGAATAAAACGCACGGAAGCCGCAGCCTTCAAATAAAGCGGAACTTTTTTACCGTGCAGCATTTCTGCCGTTTCACTATACGCCTTCTCCAATGCAACTACCGCCTGCGCCTTGCCGAATGCGTCAAACCAGACCAACACACCTTCGCTGTCCGGCAACGCATAAATCTGCGCTGCCAAAGCATCCGTTACCCAATTTGGCAGCATTTTCGGATTCATCAAAGACCGGCAGTAATTATCCCAATCTTCTGTATTCTTTTCGCGCAAGCTGTGTTCCAAATAATCGCTCAAAGCCAAGACATCGGTCATCGCACGATGACGGTTTTCCACTGCAATTGCGTTCCGTTCGATAATGCTGTCCAAATTGTGTTTGTAAAACTCAGGATAAAGGCGGCGCGACAACTGGACGGTACACAAAGCAGGCGCAGCAAAATCAATACCGGCACGGCGAAACTCATGGCGCAGGAAGGTATAGTCGAAACGGCTGTTATGCGCCACCACCACGGCTCCCCGTAAAAGCGGCAACAACTGTAAAGCAATTTCCGCAAACAACGGAGCCGTTCTCACCATCTCATTGCTGATACCCGTCAGTTGCGCGACAAATTCAGGAATCGACTTACACGGATTCACCAGCCATTCATAACGGCATACGCTTTGCCCGTCGAAACGCAATAAAGCAACTTCCGTTACCCTGTCTTGATACAGATTCCCGCCGGTAGTTTCCAAATCCACCACAACCACAGGCCTCCCGAAACGGGCAAACGCCTTCTGCAACAACGGCCAGCGAGAAACGCTCTCCATTTTATTTTCCTGTAAATTCAACCAATAGCCGCGCATTTTACACTTTCCCTGTTTATTTTCCAACAACACCCTTGACAGAATTCCACCCCCTCCCTATAATCCCAATCTTTCTTACATCGCACCCGTAGCTCAGTTGGATAGAGTATCTGGCTACGAACCAGAGGGTCGGGCGTTCGAATCGCTCCGGGTGCGCCAAAAATCTATTTATCCGCGCCCATCGTCTAGCGGTTAGGACATCGCCCTTTCACGGCGGTAACCGGGGTTCGATTCCCCGTGGGCGTGCCAGTTGTTGATTAAAGCCTTGTTAATACAGCAAGGCTTTAGTTTTTTATTTTATATTGAAACATATCAATATCATTATTCAACCTAGCCTTAAAAAACAAAAGGCCGTCTGTAACCAAGATTTGTTTTTTCAGACGACCTTAACTTATCTTTATCCTTTTATCCTAGCCCCGCCTTTGCCTTTCGCGTACACTTTCTACATCTAAAGAAATGAGAACTACTCTTATGTATCACGGTGAACGCTTCAATGCGTACAGCCATTTGGCAGGCTCGATGCTGGCCGTGGCGGCATTAGTGCTGATGACAGTCAAGGCAAACGGGCCCTACCAACTTGCCTCCGCACTCACCTACGGCATCTGCCTAATCCTGCTCTATCTTGGCTCCACACTTTACCACAGCATTCCCCAGCCCAAAATTAAGGCGATTTTGCAAAAAGTGGACCACTGCATGATTTACCTGCTGATTGCGGGCAGCTATACCCCGTTTACGCTGATACCCCTTAAAGGCGGTTGGGGGTGGTCATTGTTCGGCCTATCCTGGGGCTTGGCACTCTTCGGCATTATTCAAGAACTGACTATCGGCAGGAAAAGCGAAAAACGGCTGCTCTCCATGATGATTTACGTCATTATGGGTTGGCTGATTTTAGTTGCCGTATCGCCACTGGTACGCACCCTTCCCTTTGCCGGGCTGTTTTGGCTGGCGTTGGGTGGTATTTTATACAGCGCAGGCATTTATTGGTTTGTTAATGATACCAAAATCAAACACGGACACGGCATCTGGCACCTATTCGTCTTAGGCGGCAGCATAGCGCAGTTTCTCTGTATTTATTTCTATGTTCTTTAATCCGTCAAAAGGTCGTCTGAAAACAAGATATGCTTTTCAGACGACCTTTTTTAATATTTATTCCCCAAAGACCCCTACATCATTATAATGAACACCCTAACTATCCGTTAATATCAAAATGAACCAAATCGCGACTAAGGATCCGCTCGGTTCCGCATGGATTATCATCGCCACACTCGGTTTTACCGTCATGAACCTCTGCATCAAAGCGGCAGCAGGAAAATTCGGCTTCAGCAGCGGCGAATTGGTTTTCTGGCGCATGAGTTTTGCAGCCATCATGCTTGCCGCCATAGCGAAAATGCGGGGAGACACATTTGCCACGCGGTATTGGAAAATCCACCTCAACCGCAGCGTCATCGGCACAGCGGCGATGTTGTGCCTGTTTTATGCCGTTACCCACCTGCCGCTGGCAACAGGCGTAACCTTAAGCTACACCTCGTCGATTTTTTTGGCCGTGTTCTCATTTTTGATTTTAAAAGAACGGATTGCATTTTATACGCAGGCAATATTGGTATTCGGCTTCATCGGTGTCGTCCTACTGCTAAACCCTTCGTTCAAAGGCGGGCAAGAAATTGCCGCATTGGCAGGCTTGGCAGGCGGAGCGATGTCGGGTTGGGCGTATTTGCAGGTACGCGAGTTGTCACTGCTTGGCGAACCGGGCTGGCGGGTCGTGTTTTACCTGTCGGTAACCGGCGTCGCCATGTCGGCGGTTTGGGCAACGCTGACCGGCTGGCATCCCTTGTCTGCCGAGGCATTACCCTACTTGGCAGGTATCGGGCTGTCCGCGACCATCGCCCAACTCTGCATGACCCGCGCTTATAAAGTCGGCAACAAATTCACTGTCGCTTCACTCTCCTACCTGACTGTCGTTTTCTCCGCATTGGCAGGCGTAATGTTTTTAGGAGATACCGTTACTTGGCAGGAAACCTTTGGTATGATTATTATTGTAGCAAGCGGCGTACTGAGCGGTATCCGGCCGGTTGCGATTAAAAAATGGTTTTCCGGACATTAACGTCCTCAAACAAGGAGAGCATAATGATTTCCATCCGAGAGCAGTCTTATGGTTTGAATGTAGCGTTGTACAACGAGTTTACGCTGGACGACTTCCGCCAACTCGAATCCGCCCTGTTGGAAAGCAAACAAAAAATCCACCTGCCCGACATACTCTTGGATTTGTCCATGCTGAAAGACTTCACCATCGATATGGCGGTAGAACAAATAAAATTCCTCAATCAACACGAAAACGACTTCGGTCGGGTTGCCGTCATTACAGACGACATCTGGATCAAACTCGGCGCGCGTCTCTCCAGCCTCTTGACCAACCAACACCCCAAATATTTCGATGATGCCACAAAAGCTCAAGAATGGCTGCTGGCAAGCAACCTTAAACCTTAATCTCGAAAATAAACGGCACGCCAAGGCGGGCCGTTTTATTTTTTATTTCCCAAAACCTGAAACTGTTTTTACTTGCCCCCCAAATGGCGGCGGTAAAACCGGTCGATATCCGCTATCGCCTTTTCATCACTCGGCCGCAGATCGATTTTCAAATCGGCGAGCCGTATCAGCATCAAGTCTTCTTGTTCCGCCACAGCGCAGCTCACTTCCCTGCTGCTGCGCAGATACACGATGAGTTCGTCCAGCTGCCGCAGGGCGTTTTCATAAGCGGCGTTTTGCGTGTCTTCTGCCATATGGATTCCGTTTCTCATAGACAATAAAAAATGGCGGGGAATCAATCCCGCCATTATTCTACGGCATAAGCCGCACGTTTAATTAAGCAGCCTGAATGTTAGCAGCTTGTTTGCCTTTAGGGCCGGTGGTTACGTCGAAAGATACGCGTTGGCCTTCTTTCAGGGTTTTGAAACCTTCCATGTTGATCGCTGAGAAGTGAGCGAACAGATCTTCGCCACCTTCGTCAGGAGTGATGAAACCAAAACCTTTAGCGTCGTTAAACCATTTTACGATACCGGTTGCCATTAGAAACTTCCTATACTTAAAAATTAACAAAATCAGCAAAATAAGGCATACAGCAAACTTAAACGTTCAGCGTTTCTCCCTAGCTTTATATACTTGGTCGAGTGCCGGCTTCTGCTTAACCGTCTTTTTACATTTGTTAAGCCAAAACGTCAAGCCATACAAGGGAAAAAGTGCGAAAATGGCGGAAACCGACCAAAATACAACAGAAATCGAAATAAACCTTATAATCACTATATTTATAGATTCATTTGATATCAAACCTTCCACAAGGTCGTCTGAAAACAAATCCTCTTCCACAAAGCCAAATATTTATGAACAACCCAAACACACATCACGAATCCGATACACTTTTAAGCGACCAGAAAACCGCCCCGCCGAAACGTTACGGCGTATTTTTGCTGAACGACGATTACACCACGATGGAATTTGTCGTCGAAATCCTGACCGAAATCTTCATGCTCGGACAGGAGCAGGCGGTGGCGGTGATGCTGTTGGTTCATCACGAAGGCAAAGGCTTGTGCGGCACTTACACACGGGACATCGCCCAAACCAAGCAGCAGCAGGTCATGCAGCGGGCAAAAGCCGAAGGGCATCCGCTGCAATGTATTGTCGAGGAGATTTAATATGCTTTCACCCGAATTGGAACAGATTTTGCAGCAGCTTTACCGCGAGGCACGTAAGGCTCATTATGAATTTATCAGCCTCGAGCATCTGCTTTTGGTGTTAATCGAAGAAGACGCCTCCGTCCCCAACGTCCTCAAGCTCTGCGGCGCGGATTTAAAAGTGGTGTCCGAACAACTCGCCGCCAGCGTTGCCGAAAATACCCCGCAGATTCCCGACCACCTTTTAGATACGGTCGAAACCCAGCCCACGCTCGGCTTCCAGCGCGTCATCCAGCGGGCGATGGTGCATACCCAATCCGCAGGCAAAGGCTTGGTCGAGCCTTTGGACGTTTTGGTGGCGCTGATGAGCGAAACCGACAGCCACGCCGTCTATTTCCTCAAGCTGCAATCGGTTACGCGTTTTGAAGTTTTGCGCTGCATTGCCCACGGCGCAACCGAAGACGACGAACACAAAGGCTTTTCAGACGACCCCGACAATGATTCAGACGACCCTGTCGAATCGAAAAGCGGCTCGCTGTCGGACTACACTGTAAACCTCAACGCCGAAGTCAAAGCCGGCCGCATCGACCCCTTAATCGGCAGAAAACACGAAATGGAACGGCTGGTGCAAATCCTGTGCCGCCGCCGCAAAAACAATCCGCTTTTAGTCGGCGAAGCAGGCGTGGGCAAAACCGCGCTGGCGGAAGGCTTGGCGCATCAAATCGTCAACGGCGACATTCCCGACGCGCTCAAAGATGCCGAAGTATATGCGCTGGATATGGGTTCGCTTTTGGCGGGCACGAAATACCGCGGCGACTTTGAAGCGCGGGTCAAATCCGTCTTGAAACAGCTCGAAAAAATCCCGCACGCCATTTTGTTCATCGACGAAATCCACACCATCATCGGCGCGGGCAGCACCAGCGGCGGCACGATGGACGCGTCCAACCTGCTCAAACCCGCGCTGGCGAAAGGCTCGCTGCGCTGCATCGGCGCGACCACCTACGACGAATACCGCACCATTTTCGACAAAGACCACGCCTTAAGCCGCCGCTTCCAAAAAATCGACGTGGTCGAGCCCACCGTCGCCGAAACCGTACAAATCCTGCGCGGCTTGAAACCGATGTTTGAAGGTTTCCACCAAGTGCGCTACACGCAAGGCGCACTCGAAGCCGCCGCCGAACTCTCCGCCCGCTACATCAACGAGCGTTTCCTGCCCGACAAAGCCATCGACGTAATGGACGAAGCAGGCGCGGCGCAACGGATTTTGCCCAAATCCAAACAGAAAAAAGTCATCGGCAAAGCGCAAATCGAAACCGTCATCGCCAAAGTCGCGCGGATTCCCGAAAAAACCGTGTCGCACGACGACAAACAAGTGCTGCAATTCCTCGGTCGCGATTTGAAAAACATGGTTTACGGTCAGGAAAACGCCATCGACGCGCTGGTTGCCGCCGTCAAAATGTCGCGCTCCGGTCTCGCCCTGCCCGACAAACCCATAGGCAGCTTCCTCTTCTCCGGCCCGACCGGCGTCGGCAAAACCGAAGTCGCCAAACAGCTTGCCTACTCGATGGGCGTACCGCTGCAACGCTTCGACATGTCCGAATACATGGAGCCCCACGCCGTATCGCGCCTCATCGGCGCGCCGCCGGGCTACGTCGGCTTCGACCAAGGCGGCCTTTTGACCGAAGCTGCCAACAAACATCCGCACTGCGTGTTGCTTTTGGACGAAATCGAAAAAGCCCATCCCGACATTTTCAACGTCCTCCTGCAAGTCATGGACGCGGGCAAACTGACCGACAACAACGGCAAGAGCGCCGATTTCCGCAACGTCATCCTGATTATGACCACCAACGCAGGCGCGGAAAGCCTCAGCCGCCCCAGCCTCGGCTTTACCGCCAAGCGCGAACGCGGCGACGAAATGCAGGCGATCAACAAACTCTTCACGCCCGAGTTCCGCAACCGCCTGGACGCGATTATCCCGTTTGCGCCCCTATCCGAACCCGTCATCGCCAAAGTCGTGGACAAATTCCTGCTCCAGCTCGAACACCAGCTCCTCGACAAAAAAGTCGAAGCCGAATTCACGCCGGCATTGCGCAAATATCTGGCGGAAAAAGGTTTCGACCCGCAAATGGGCGCGCGCCCGATGCACCGCCTGATTCAGGAAAAAATCCGCAAACCGCTCGCCGACGAACTCCTGTTCGGCAAACTCGCCGACGGCGGCTTCGTTCGGATAGACTGGGATGCGGCGAAAGAAGAAGCCGTGTTGAAATTCAAGAAAAACAAAGCCAAACCTGAAGCAGCCGCGGTTTGACGGATAAAGGCAAAAGGTCGTCTGAAAACGAGATTTCCGTTTTCAGACGACCTTTTTGTAATGAAAACTCAATCCTCCGCTTTATGAAGCAAAGTAATCAACGCCTCCTGCTTTTCCGGCGACAGCGCGCGGAAATATTTCAACAACAACGCCTCTTGCGGAGAAACTGCCCCACCCTCTTCCAACATTCGTCCGTGCCGCAGCCATTCTCCGCTGGTATCCAGCCATTTCGCCAGCGTTTCGATTTTATCGGGCGTCGGAATCGAACGTCCGACCAACCAATGGTGGAAAGCCTGCGTGCTGACGGATTGATTGGGATGGCGCAGATTAAAGCGGTTGGCAAGGCTGGCATTGGAAAGATTATCCAAACCCGCCAGCCTGATTGCGGTTTTCAAGCGTTCGCTGAAATCGATTTTGTCTTGTTCGGTATGCATAATCGAGGATTATGAATAGCCGACTGTTGCAAAATTTAACAGTTTTGTTGTTTTTGTAAATTATTTACTTGATATTTTCAAATGACTGGTTGACAATACACCTGCATTTACTTATTAACCCTCCCATTACAAAGGAAGCATCTATGTCTTTACAAAAAATAAGCGCAGTAACCGTTATCGCTCTAAGTCTGGCAGCCTGTGGCGGAGGTGGGGGAGGAACGCCATCTGCACAACCAACAGATACCAATATTGAAAATACAAAAGCCGAAGAAGCTCGTAAAGCAGAGGAAGCTCAAAAAGCTGAAGAAGCCCGTAAAGCCGAAGAAGCTCGAAAAG
>NZ_KV814859.1:0-365 GCF_001814135.1 Neisseria sp. HMSC067H09
GTCTCTCCGACTTACCAGAAAAAAATATCGATGGCGTTAAAGTCATTATTCAGTCCGGAATACACGAAAAATATTATCTTAAAAATGAAGAGAAGTATTCGCTCTCGGTAAATAAAACATTAACTAATGATTTTGGTATTTATTTCATTTGCAATGACCGGGTTATTGTGAAAGCGAGCACATCCCATAATCACGGATGGAAAACGAAGTGGCACTCTGAATATAATGGCTTCATATGCCTTGTGCACTTCATATCTGAAGAGCCCAACAAACTTCCTTGGAATACGGCTAAAAACGGTATGAGGGAAGACAGTATGCTTTTCCTGACCGTCATTGACGAAATACAGCCCATTGCAGACCAATAT
>NZ_KV814860.1:0-43183 GCF_001814135.1 Neisseria sp. HMSC067H09
TTTGTCCTTTGCCGCCGTCAATCAATACGACATCGGGCCATTTGACGGCCTCGCCGTTGGCTTCGGCTTCCTGCATTTTGCCGTAGCGGCGGGTGAGGACTTCGCTCATGGCGGCGTAGTCGTCGCCGGGTTTGGCGGCAGTTTTCAAAACATCAGCCGGTTGCCCGAATATTTGAAAGCACACGGAAAGATTTTTGAGGCGCAAAGGGTATTCCGCCTTTTCAACCGCGACCGCAGCCCTGATAAACCTTATCTGGAAATTGTGTTTGACGAAAGCGGGAAAATTGTTTCGATTACCGTATATGAAAATGTTTCCAATCCGGCAAGCGGAATTCATTTGATGTAATGGGTTTGGAGCACAAACGGAGAGGGTAGGAATCTAAATGCATCGGGCGTTCGTTGAACATTTGATGCGATAGCAGTTTGATTGGAAGTCTTCAATTCAATATCGAAAAGGTCGTCTGAAACCTGAATCGGGTTTCAGACGACCTTTTGTTGATGTGTTCGAGCTTAACCAAATGCTTAACGGCTGTCTTTCCATTGGTAATATTTCGAGCCGAGGAAGGAGCCGAGTTTGCGCAGGAAAGGTTGGGTAATGATGCTTGGGTGTTTGAGTTTTTCAAACGGTTTCAGACGACCATCGTCGCCCATAATGGCTTCGGCGATGGCAAGGCCTGCTATGCCGGTAATCGCCATGCCGTGTCCCGAGTAGCCTTGGGCATAGTAAACAGTAGGCGCGAGTCTGCCGAAGTGGGGGGCGAGGTTGGCGGTGATGTCGCATTCGCCGCCCCATGAATGTTCGATTTTGACATCGGCAAGCTGGGGGAAGACTTTGAGCATGTCTTGGCGGACAAGCTCGGTCATGCGGTCGGGATCGTCGATGAACTCGTTGTCTTTGCCACCAAAGAGCAGGCGGCCGTCGGAACTGAGGCGGTAGTAGTCGAGGACGTAGCGGTTGTCGCAGACGGCCATGTTGTTGCGGATGAGTTCTTTGGCGCGTTCGCCCAGCGGTTCGGTGGCGATGATGAAGGTGCTGACGGCGATGGCTTTTTTTTCCAATGGCTTGAATTTTTGATGCAAACCGGCGTAGGTGTTGACGGCATACACGAGGTTTTGGCATTCGATGCTGCCGTCCGGGGTATGGACGAGCCAGCCGCCTTGATGGGGTTCGATACGGGTCATCGGGGACTGTTCGAAAATCTGCGCGCCTGCTTCGGCAGCGGCGCGGGCCATGCCTAGGGTATAGTTGAGCGGATGGAGGTGGCCGGAATGAGGATCGAACTGTGCGCCCAAATACATATCGCTGGCAAGTTGTTGCTTGAGTGTGGCTTTATCCCAAAGTTCGTAATGGGTGGCGTTGTAATGTTTTTGGGCGTGTTCATGCCATTGTTGCAATTCTTCCCAATGCTGCGGGCGGATGGCGACGGTGGCGTAGCCACGCTGCCAGTCGCAGGAGATTTGATGTTTTTTAACCCGTTCGTCAACGAGTTCGACGGCTTGCAGGGATTGCTGCCAAAACCAGCGGGCTTGTTCCAAGCAGACTTGTTTTTCGATTTCTTCCATACCGCAGGCGTAATCGCTGATGACTTGCCCGCCGCTGCGCCCCGATGCGCCGAAGCCGACGCGTGCGGCTTCGAGTACGGTTACTTCGCGTCCGTTTTCGGCAAGGGGAAGGGCGGTGCAAAGTCCTGTCAATCCTCCGCCGATAACGCAGGTCTCGGTTTTCAGACGACCTTCAAGCTTGGGATAAGCGGCGTGGGGATTGATGGTGCTGAAATAATAGGAGGGAAGGTATTCTTTGAAATTGGGATGAATCATAGGGTAATGCTTTGTGTGGTTTCAGACGACCTTTGGAGGGTAGTTGAGGGTCGTCTGAAAAGTGGGTTAAACGGGTTGTGTGAAGAAAACAGGCTGACCTTGCATTGATGCGGTCAGCCTGTCTGATTGGGTCAATTTGTTTTTTCTGCGGCAAGCTTTTCCTGACGGTAGGCTTCGGCGGCTTCCCGATCGCGTTTGGTTGCTTGGCGCATCATCCAGTAATTGATGACGATGACCAGCGTACCGATGATGCCTATCAGGATGGTTGCCAACACATTCATCTGCGGGTCGAGACCCAGCTTGATTTTGGAGAAAATCACCTGCGGCAATGTGGAAGAACCGGGGCCGGACAGGAAAGAGGTAATCACCAAATCATCCAGCGACAGGGTAATGCCGAGCAGGAAACCTGAAGCGATGGCAGGGGCAATCAAGGGCAGGGTGATGACGAAAAAGATTTTCAGCGGACGCGCACCCAAGTCCATGGCGGCTTCTTCGAGCGATTGGTCGAGCTCCACCAGACGCGAACGGATAACGACGGTAATGTATGCCATACAAAGCGTCGTATGTCCGAGGAAAATGGTGAAGAAACCGCGGTCGAAGTAAAGCCTTTGGAGCAATTCGCCGCTGCCTTGCAGGAACATTTGCACCTGAATAATCAGGAGCAGCATGGACAAACCGGTAATCACGTCAGGCATAACCATAGGCGCGGAAATCATACCGGCAAACAAGGTGCTGCCGCGGAAGCGTTTGATGCGCGCCATCGCATAGCCTGCCAGCGTGCCCAAAACGACGGCTGCAAGCGAGGATGCGGCGGCAATGCGCAGCGACAGCCAAGCGGCTTCCAAGATGGTGTCGTTTTCCAGCAATGCGCCATACCACTTGGTTGAAAAGCCGCCCCAAACGGTAACCAGCTTGGATTCGTTGAACGAATAGATGACCAAAACGACCAGCGGAATATACAGAAACGCCAGCGACAGCATCAGCATCAGTTTCAGGAACCAGGATAATCGGGATTTCTGCATTATTTGGATCCTTCTTCTAATTCGCGGTTTTCATAATGCTGGAACAGTGCAATCGGCACGACCAGCAGTGCGACCATGACGACGGCGACGGCGGAAGCCAGCGGCCAGTTGTTTTGATCGAAGAACGCCTGCCACAAAACCTTACCGATCATCAGGTTTTCCGAACCGCCAACCAGCTCGGGAATCACAAATTCACCGACTGCGGGTACGAAAACCAGCATGGAGCCTGCGATGATGCCTGTTTTAGACAGGGGCAGGGTAATGGTGAAAAACGATTTAATCGGCCCTGCGCCCAAATCAGAAGCGGCTTCGAGCAAGCGGTTGTCGAGTTTCACCAGTTGCGTGTAAAGCGGCAGAATCATAAACGGCAGATAGGCATAAACCATGACCAAGTTCAACGAGAATGCGTTGTAGAACAGGTCTAAAGGCTCTTCGATAATCTGCATTTTGAGCAGGAAATTGTTGATGATGCCGTTGTGTCCCAGCAGGCCCATCCATGCATAGACGCGCAGCAGGAAGGAAGTCCAAAAGGGCAGCATGATGGCAAGCAGCAGACCGTTGCGCATGGCGGGATTGGCGCGCGAAATCGCATAGGCAGTCGGATAACCAATCAGCAGACAAATGATGGTCGTCGTCAGCGCAGTCTTAATCGAAGACCAGTAGGTCATCAGATAGATATTGCTGTTTTCGCTGTCGCCAAACGGATTCAGGGTATTCCAAAAATTTTGGAAGATATCGGCATAGTTTTGATAACTGATGGCGATGTTCAGACGACCTAAATCTTCATCGACGCTGGTCAGCGGCGTAAACGGCGGAATGGCGATTTCTTGTTCAGCAAAGCTGATTTTCAGCACGATGGCGAACGGAATCAGAAACAGCACCAAAAGCCAAATATACGGCACGGCAATGACCGCGCGCTGACCGGGGCGGCGGAACAGTTTGTTTTTCAGTTTTTTAAGGTTCATCTCATTCCCCTTAAATCAACGGAACAACGGAGTCGGTTGGTTTTCCGGCCAGCTGATATAGACGGTTTCGTCCCAAGTCGGCGGCGTGATGTTGCGGACATACCAATAAGGTGCGGGAACTTGGCTTTTGACGACGCGGCCGTTGGCGAGTTTGATGTGGTAAATGGCGAAGCTGCCCAAGTAGGCGATTTCTTCTACCGTGCCTTTTGCCCAGTTGAAGCTGCCCAAGTGGTCGGGTTTTTCTTTGTATAAATCAATGTCTTCGGGACGGATGCTGACCCAAATGTCTTGTTCGCTCGGGCCGCCTAGACCGTGGTCGATGCGGACGTGGTTTTCCAAGCCTTCGCATTCGATAACGGCATAATCGGCATGGTCGTCAATCACGACGCCGCCGAAAATATTGGTCTCGCCGATGAATTCGGCGGTAAAGCGGCTGTTGGGGTAGTCGTACACGTCGCTGGGCGTACCGACCTGTTGCAACTGACCGTCAGACATGATGGCGATGCGGGTCGCCATCGTCATCGCTTCTTCTTGGTCGTGCGTGACCATGATGCAGGTTACGCCGACTTGTTCCAGCGTATTGACCAATTCGAGCTGGGTTTGTTGGCGCAGTTTTTTGTCCAACGCGCCGAGAGGTTCGTCAAGCAGCAGGATTTTCGGACGTTTTGCCAAGCTGCGTGCCAAAGCGATACGCTGTTGCTGACCGCCGGATAATTGATGCGGTTTGCGCTTGGCGTATTTGGTCATCTGCACCAGACGCAGCATTTCTTCCACGCGCGCAGCGATTTCATCTTTGGGCATTTTGTCTTGTTTCAGACCGAAGGCAATGTTCTGCTCCACAGTCATGTGCGGGAACAGGGCATAGCTTTGAAACATCATATTGATGGGGCGCTCGTAGGGGGCAAGTTTGGTAATGTCTTGACCGTCCAGAATGATTTTGCCCTGATTAGGGCTTTCCATGCCCGCCAGCATACGCAGCAGCGTGGATTTGCCGCTGCCGGAGCTGCCCAAAAGGGCAAAGATTTCATGTTGATAAATATCCAAGTCGATGTTATCGACAGCGTAATTGTCACCAAACTTTTTCACCAAGCCTTGGATTTTAAGATAAGGTTTGGCTGAAGACGCAGTGGTTGCGGTCATAATGGCAATACTCCAATAAAAATGACGAGTACCGGCAAAACGGATTTTCGAAAGGGTGATAAAAAGCTGTTTGATTGCTGGCGGGAGTCGCAACGTCGCAACGTCGTCTGAAACTCTTGTGAAGCGCACGGGCAGCATGGATGGGAAACGGGTGGAAATCCAAGGATAAACCGCCTCCGCCGAACTCGCTATTATATTAGCCTATGGCACGCAGGGGCAATACGAAATTGCCCGAAGGGGCTGATTTCCCGCGGATTTGATTTAAACGGGACATTTTGAAACCTGTCAGATTGAATCTGCGGTCAATCCATACGGGTGAATAAGGAAAGGCAATCGCTTTTACAAGCGAAGTTGAGCGCGTTGTTTTTATGCAATTAATTTATATGAATATTATGCTTATATTTTAAATATTCATTCAAAATATAATAAAATATGAAATATTTACAATAGTTGCTTGATAGGCATTCGTTGTAAAAAGTGTAATAACAAGCAGATTTTCAAACAAATTTTTTCGTGAATGTTCACGCAAGGGGTAAAACATGAGTATCAAACAATGGCCTGAAGGCGAGCGGCCGCGCGAGAAATTGTTGGCGCATGGCGCAGGCGCGTTGAGCGATGCGGAGTTGCTGGCGATTTTGCTGCGGGTAGGTACGCGCGGGATGAGCGCGGTGGATTTGGCGCGTTATCTGCTGAACGAGTTTGGCAGCTTGGGCAAGCTGATGAGCGCCGACGCTAAAACGCTTTCCGCATACAAGGGCATGGGTTTGGCGAGTTTTACCCAGTTTGCCGTCGTCAAAGAAATCGGCAGGCGGATTTTGGGCGAGGATTTGCAGGAGAACATCACGCTTTCCAGTCCGAAAGTCGTTGCCGATTATCTGCGCCTGCATTTAGGGCATGAAAAAATAGAAGTCAGCACCGCGCTTTTGCTCAACCGCCAAAACAGGCTGATTGCCATGCGCGAACTCTCGCGCGGAACGGTGGCAGAAAATACCGTCTATATCAGGGAAATCGTCAAGCTCGCATTGGACGAATACGCCGACAGCCTGATTATCGCGCATAATCATCCCGGCGGTTCGGCTACGCCTTCGCAATCCGACATTGCATTCACAGGTCGTCTGAAACAGGCTTTGGCATTGGTTGATGTCTCGCTTTTGGATCATTTCATTGTTACGGCGAAAGAAGTCTGCTCGATGCGGGAGCGGGGGTATATGGAAGGTTAAAGTGATATTGCTGGGCGGGGTAAAAGTTGGGTTAAGGTCGTCTGAAAACAGGTTTCAGACGACCTCTTTACTGATTTTAGTGTGATAGATATTGATGATTAATGCCTTGAATACAATTGATATTATAAACAAACGGACATGAAGGATCGTCTGAAAATTCTTTTCTCTAACCCAGATGATCTTAAGCCCTTTCGCTGATGATGTCGGACATACCGACTTCGCGCGGATTGATGCGGGCTGTTTCTTCCTGCCCCAGTCCGACCAATTTGCGCAGCCGCGTCATATAGGCGTTGACATCCAATCCGCGTCCGTAGCGTTGCGCTTCCCATATGGTTTCTGCCAGCGCATCCATCATATCGTGTTCGGCGCGTACCCAATCGCCGCCATAGCGCACGCAGAGTTGTCCGTGTATGGCGCGGATGCCGGGTGGCTGGTCGATGGCTGCTTGTTCTTGCAGGGAGAGATGCAGCGACATATGCAGGAAGGGATTGGTTTCTCCTTCTTCGGGCGTCCAGGTTTTGTCCAGATAGTCTTCGATATTTTCGAGATAGCGGGAGTATTCGGGATGGGCTTCGATAATCCGCAGGGCTTTTTGTTGCAGGCCGTCCAGTTGCAGGGGGGTGAGGCGTTGTTGCCAGACATGGGCGAAAAATCGGCGGACATCGTGTGTGTTGACATCGTACATGGCGGGAATTTCAGAAATTCGGATAGGGCGATTATATAGTTATCTTTCCTGCTTTTACATTTGATTAACGGTTTATGCCTCAGGGCGTTTTAAAATGCAGCTTTGCTTCTTATCTTATGGAATAATGATGAACCCTTATTTGTCCGCTTTTGTATTATCTGTCCCGATGGTGGTTGCCGCGCCTTATGTGGCGGCTGAAACACACCCCGCACAGGCTCAGATGCAGCAGAATATAGATGCAGTTTTGAAAATTGCGCGCAACGGCTCTTTGAGCGAGGCGCAAAAGGTCAAGCAGATCGAGCAGTATGCAGACCGTTATCTGGATTACGAACGCATTTCCGCTTTGGCGGTCGGCGCGCCTTGGCGTGAATTCTCCGCCACTCAGAAAACGGAATTTATCCACGCTTTTAAAGACATGATTATAGCCATGTATTCGCATTCCGCCTTAATCGGCGCGGCGGATGCGCAGGTAAGGCTGTTGCCGAAAATGACGGTCAACGGCAATAAGTTTGACGTATTTTCTGAACTGCACACCAAAAAAGGGACGAAATACGAAGTAGCCTACCAGCTTTATAAGGTCGGCCCTGTCTATAAAATCTACAACATCCGCGTGGACGGAACGAGCCTGGTAACGGTTTACCGCAACCAGTTCGGCGAACTTATCAAGCAAAAAGGCATAGACGGCACCATTGCGACCGTCAAAGCCAAAGGGCTGAAAAAGCAATAAATCCAATGACAAAAGGTCGTCTGAAAGTTTCAGACGACCTTTTTCTATTTGTTTAAATTGTTATTTCAACATCAAAATCGCAGCCACCGCCACAGCCGCCACTGCCAATGCGGCAATCAGTTTGGCGGCGGAAGCAAATTTCAAGGTAACGGTTTGCCCCTCGATATACTTGTAGCCGCTGATCATCGGGCGGATCAAATCTTTTTTCTTCAAAAACTTATACGCCAAGACCGTAACGATGTGTAGTCCCGCCAATGCCGCCAGCAGGTTGAAGAAATTGACGTGGATTTTGCGCATCAGGCTGCCCGTGTCCGAGCTGACCAAATGGTTCAGATAGCCGCTGTCGGTAAACGTGTTTTCATCGGCGGCAAACAAGCCCGTCGTCGCTTGAAGTAAAACCGCCGCAATCAGCGCGATGACCATCAGCGCGCCCAAAGGGTTGTGTCCGGGCTGCTCATTTTCCGTCAGGCTGCCTTGCAGGTAGCGGCGGATGGATGACGGGCCGCGCACGAATTGCGAAAACCGAGCCGTATCGCTGCCCCACAAGCCCCAACACAGGCGGAAGACAATCAGCCCCGCCACCAGCAGCCCGCAGCGTAAGTGCCAAACCAGCATCCCGCCGCCAGCCTGCGCGCTGTACCACATAAATCCGACCGACAAGACCAAGAGCCAGTGAAACAGGCGCGTTGGCAAATCCCAGACTTTGACTTTTTGTTTCATTAAATATTCCTTGTTGTGCGGTTGTAGTGTTCCTATACGGGGCGGTAGAATCGTGAAAACAACAGTCGATATAGTGGATTAACTTTAAACCAGTACGGCGTTGCCTCGCCTTGCCGTACTATCTGTACTGTCTTCGGCTTCGTCGCCTTGTCCTGATTTAAATTTAATCCACTATAAAAGACATCTTCTTTTCGCCACGCATCCGCTATTTTATCCCAAACTCAGGCAGATTGATGATGAACCCGTCCTATACGCTCCCCGACGCGCCCGATTTTTTTCAGACGACCTCGCAATTTCCCGACGTATTCACCCCGCGCCAAGCGGAATCGCACAAAGGGACATACGGCACGCTCGCCGTCGTCGGCGGCGCATCGGGCATGAGCGGAGCCGTTGTTCTCGCTTCCACCGCCGCGATTTATCAAGGCAGCGGAAAAGTGTGGGCGGGCTTCAATCAAACCGCCTTGCCCTTCGCCGTCATCCCCGAACGCCCCGAAATCATGCTGGCGACTGCCGAAGACCTGCTGAAACGCAAGGACATCAGCGCATGGGCGGTCGGCTGCGGCATGGGTTTGGACGAAACTGCCGACTCAATCTTAAATATCGTGTTGACGCAAAATCAGGACGCACCGCTGCTGCTCGATGCCGACGCACTGACTTTGCTGGCAAGGTCGAATCCCGAAACCCGCGAAGCTGCACAAAAACGCAGCAATCTGGTTCTGACCCCGCATCCCGCCGAAGCCGCCCGCCTGCTCGGTATATCCACCCAAGCTGTTCAGCAAAATAGAATGTCCGCCGTCCAAACCATCAGCGCAACGTTCCAAGCCATAACCGTCCTAAAAGGACACCATACACTGGTCGCCACGCCCGACGGCACGGTCTATACCAACCCAAGCGGCAACGCCGGACTTGCCACCGCAGGCAGCGGCGACGTTTTAAGCGGCATCATCGGCAGCCTGCTCGCGCAAGGTATCCCGCCGTTCCAAGCTGCTTGCGCCGGCGTATGGCTGCACGGCGCAGCGGCGGATGTCATCAAACACTCGATAGGCGTAGAAACCGGTATGCTCGCAGGCGAAATCGCCCCTGCCGCCCGATGGTTGAGGAATCGGCTGATGACGGATAAAACAAAAAATTGAGAAGAAGGAGGTCGTCTGAAAACGGCTTTCAGACGACCTATGTATTGTTATTAGATAAAAAAGGGAAAAAATGAAACCGAATATTTTTGATATAGCCACTAAAGAACTGAGTCAGGATGCTTTTATTACTTGGCTATTGCTGTTTGCCGATGAGGGATGCAAACGAGAAGATGAGGTTTTAAATGAATGTGCGCGGGAATTTGTTACAGAATTAATCAAATCACACTATCCGAATTTTGATGAAAAAATTACTTCTGTGAAAGCAGGGAGACAAAGGGAAAATATTGATATATGGGCTGAAGTGAATGATAAATATTTTATTGTAATTGAAGACAAAACCAATACTAAGGAGCATTCCAATCAGTTAAGCCGGTATAGGGAAGCTGCGGAGAGAATGGCGGAAAGCAAAAGCGTTGTCTGCATTTATATAAAAACCGGTAATGAAAACAAAGCAAGCCTGACAAGAGTGGAAAATAAAGGGTTCAAGGTTTTTGACAGGAAAAACCTTATTCGTATTCTCGAAAAATATACGGATCTTATAAAGAATAATATCTTTATAGATTTTCTCGAGCGGATTAAAAGGCTGGAGGAGAAAAATAATCAATTTGGAGAGATAGCCATTACGGAATGGCAGAGTAGTGATTGGCAGGGATTTTTTCAATTTTTAGAAAATGAATTACCAGCGGCAGATATGTGGTGGGATTATGCAAATAACCCCAGTGGCGGTTTTTGGTGGTATGCCTTTTCTAAATTGCCGCTGACAGACAAAAATTTTATTTATATGCAGTTGGAGCAAAGTAAGGCAAGGCTTTGCTTTAAGGTCAGTATATCTGACGAGAGTGCTGAAAATGATAGAAGACAAATGCGAAAAAAACTTTTTGATTTGTTTATATCGGAAGCTCGCAAAGAAGGTTTCTTCGAGATTAAAAAACCGGAAAGGTTTGGGAAGGGGAAAACCATGACGTTTGCCGTGGTTGAACGAGAGGGCTGGTTTGGTAACGATAAATTGGATAGGGAGGGTGTTATTAAAAATATCTTGAAATATCAAAAATTTTTCACAGAGTTTCAGAAAAAAATCAAAGCCGATACGCAGTCACCAGAGCAGGCATAAATACCCTGTGTACATTTTAAAAAACAATACAGAAAGGATTTCAGACGACCTCCCCATCCGTTTGAAATCCTCTCTCGTCCCGATTAAACTGCCGACTTGCTCTTTTACCATCATCCTTATTTTGTCCATCACACACCATGTCCAAACCGCTCATCATCCATTGGCTTGCCATCTGCCTGATACCTTACCATCAAGCATCTTAGTTTTAAAAAAGTCGTCTGAAAGCGGCTTGGCAGGTTTGCTGAAACCGTTTTTCAGACGACCTAATCCTATATTTTTTAATTTTCATACAGCATCAAACCATGTCTTCCATCCGCTCTTTCAGTTCCACTTTACTGCTCGCGCTGCTGCCTTTGGGCTTCCTTATCGTGATGGTCGTCGCACCTTTGGTTGCGCTGGCTTTTTACGACGGGAGTGCATGGGGCGGGGTGTTGCGAGATGACTATATGCAGCACCTTATCTTATGGACGGTGTTTCAGGCTTTGGCAACCTGCGTGCTGGCGGGGATTTTGGGTGTGCCTGCGGCGTGGGTGTTGGCGCGTTTGGATTTTCGGGGACGCGCTTTGGTGTTGAGGCTGTTGATGCTGCCTTTCGTGATGCCGACTTTGGTGGCGGGTATGGGCGTGTTGGCTTTGTTCGGCACAAACGGTGCCGTTTGGGCGGGCTGGCAGGATACGCCGTATCTGTTGATTTACGGCAATGTGTTTTTCAACCTGCCGGTTTTGGTGCGCGCGGCGTATCAGGGATTTTTGCAGGTTCCCGAGGCGCGCCTGCAAACGGCGCAGGCTTTGGGGGCAGGGGCTTGGCAGCGGTTTTTAAGGGTGGAATGGCCGGTATTGCGCCCGTGGTTGGCGGGCGGTTTGTGTTTGGTTTTCCTGTATTGTTTTTCGGGGTTCGGACTGGCTTTGCTGTTGGGCGGCGACCGCTATGCGACGGTGGAAGTGGAGATTTACCGGCTGATTGCGTATGAATTGGATATGGCGCAGGCTTCCGTCTTGGTATGGCTGGTGTTGGGGATTACCGCAGCGGCGGGGTTGCTGTATGCGCGGTTGAGCCGTCGGACGGATGCGGATAAGGCACACGCCGCACCGCGCCCGCGCAAGCCCGAAACAGCGGCGGAACGGCTGATGGTCGCGGCGGTATTGTCGGTGTTGTGTGTGTGCTGCCTGATGCCCCTGCTTGCGGTTGTCCGGCAGGCTGTCCTTGCCGGAGGGTCTTGGCGGGTATTGCTCGAGGGCGAAACGCTGGCGGCGCTTTGGAACACCGTTCGTTTTTCGGCAGCAGCGGTCGCTGCCGCTGCGGTATTGGGCGTGTCGTATGCCTGCTTGGCAAGGCGCGCGGCGTGGGTGAGGGGGGCGGTATTTTTGCCGTTTATGGTGTCGCCGGTCTGTGTGGCGTTCGGCGTGCTGCTGCTGTATCCGCAATGGACGGCATCGCTGCCGCTTTTGATTGCCGCTTATGCGCTGTTGGCGTATCCGTTTGTTGCCAAAGATGTTTTGGCGGCGTGGGATGCGTTGCCGCAAGGCTATGGCGAGGCGGCGAGGACTATGGGGGCAAACCGTTTTCAGACGACCTTTTACATCACCGCCCCATTGCTGAAACCTGCTTTCAGGCGCGGGCTGACTTTGGCGGCGGCAACCTGCGTCGGCGAGTTTGCGGCAACGCTGTTTTTGGCGCGCCCTGAATGGCAAACGCTGACCACCCTGATTTACGCCTATCTAGGCAGGGCGGGGGCGGACAATTATTCGAGGGCGATGGTGTTGACGGCGGTACTGATGCTGTTTGCGACGATGGTGTTTTTGCTGTTGGACGGAAAGGACGAGGACTGAAGCGTGTTGAAGGTCGTCTGAAAAGGCGGTTTCATCTTGGTGAAACCGGTTTTCAGACGACCTTTTCGGTGTGGTTGCCTGTTTTGACCGTATATTCCAACGCTTTATAAGGTTTTAATGTGCTTGAAACATAACCGTTTTCAGGACGGCGGACGTAATCGAGATAATCCTGCATGGCAGGTGAGAAGCCTTCCACATCGTCCACGGCGATGACCGCGCGGTCGGCAAGATTAGGTTCAAGCAGCTTGAATACGGGGAATACCAAATCCGGCCAGCCGTCGAGTAAGACGAAATCGGGGCAGATGGCTAAGTCTTTTAAGGTTTCCAGCGCATCACCTTCGCGAAGCTCGATATAGTCTGCTAAACCGGCTTCTTGGAAATGTTTTCTCGCCGCTGCGGCTTTGTGCGGCAGATATTCGCAAGTGATGACGCGCCCTCCGTTGACTCTGGCGGCTGCGGCAAGATACAGCGTCGAAATGCCGTAGGAAGTCCCGAATTCGACGATGTTTTTTGCACCTGATGCCAAAGCCTGCATATATAAAAATTTGCCTTGTTGCGGTGCGATGGGGATGTATTTGTCTTCGTAAAAACTTTCGTTTTCACCCGTCCAATCCAGCCCTTTGCCCAAGAGCTTGAAAATCTTGGGCAGAAAATGAAAAAACATCTGTCTGTTTTGCTTTAAGGCTTGGGTGTAGAGCCGCAGCAAAACGGTTTCGACTTGAGGCGCTTGCAGAAAAGCGAACATTTGAGGTGTCAGCTTGGGCATGGGCTTTCTCCTGTTCAGTTCAAATCCTTTATATTTTCCATCTTGCCACAGCTTTGCTTTTCAGACGACCCCACTATCCAAACTCCGTTATAATGGCGGCTTTCCCATTATTTCATTCAAAAGACGGTCTTATCATGAAACACATCCACATTATCGGTATCGGCGGCACGTTTATGGGCGGGGTTGCCGCCATTGCCAAAGAAGCGGGGTTTAAAGTCAGCGGTTGCGACGCGAAGATGTATCCGCCGATGAGCACCCAGCTCGAAGCCTTGGGCATAGACGTACACGAAGGCTTCGATGCCGCGCAGTTGGACGAATTTAAAGCCGACGTTTACGTTATCGGCAATGTCGCCAAGCGCGGGATGGATGTGGTTGAAGCGATTTTGAACCGCGGCCTGCCTTATATTTCCGGTCCGCAATGGCTGTCGGAAAACGTGCTGCACCATCATTGGGTACTCGGCGTGGCGGGGACGCACGGCAAAACGACCACCGCTTCCATGCTCGCATGGGTTTTGGAATACGCCGGACTCGCGCCGGGCTTCCTCATCGGCGGCGTACCCGAAAACTTCAGCGTTTCCGCCCGCCTGCCGCAAACGCCGCGTCAAGACCTGAACAGCAAATCGCCGTTTTTCGTTATCGAAGCCGACGAATACGACACCGCCTTTTTCGACAAACGCTCCAAATTCGTGCATTACCGTCCACGTACCGCCGTGTTGAACAATCTGGAATTCGACCACGCCGACATCTTCGCCGACTTGGGCGCGATACAGACCCAGTTCCACCACCTTGTGCGCACCGTGCCGTCTGAAGGCCTCATCGTCTGCAACGGACAGCAGCAAAGTCTGCAAGACACTCTCGACAAAGGCTGCTGGACGCCGGTGGAAAAATTCGGCACCGAACACGGCTGGCAGGTCGGCGAAGTCAATACCGACGGCTCGTTCGACGTGTTGCTTGACGGCAAAAAAGCCGGATACGTCGCATGGGATTTGATGGGCGGACACAACCGCATGAACGCGCTCGCCGTCATCGCCGCCGCGCGCCATGCCGGAGTCGATATTCAGACCGCCTGCGAAGCCTTGAGCGCGTTTAAAAACGTCAAACGCCGCATGGAAATCAAAGGCACGGTGAACGGCATCACCGTTTACGACGACTTCGCCCACCACCCGACCGCCATCGAAACCACCATCGAAGGCCTGCGCCAGCGCGTCGGAAACGCCCGCATCCTCGCCGTCCTCGAGCCGCGTTCCAACACCATGAAACTCGGCACCATGAAAGCCGCACTGCCCGAAAGCCTCAAAGATGCCGACCAAGTGTTCTGCTACGCCGGCGGTGTGGACTGGGACGTCGCCGAAGCCCTCGCGCCTTTGGGCGGCAAGCTGCACGTCGGCAAAGACTTCGATGCCTTCGTCGCCGAAATCGTGAAAAATGCCGAATCAGGCGACCATATTTTGGTGATGAGCAACGGCGGTTTCGGCGGGATACACGGGAAGCTGCTGGAAGCGTTGAAATAAGGTCGGTTGAAAGTTTGGAATGATTGAGGTCGTCTGAAAACCGGAGTTTGGTTTTCAGACGACCTTTTTGTTGTGGGTTGGGGATGGATAGATTGGGTTGTCAACCCTGATATTTTCGGTGATTTGAAGGATTTATTGGGATATAATTTATCCCGCGCTTACTGAAAGTGTCGAAGTAAAAATAAGGTCTCTTGAATGTTGAAATAACTTGAAGAATATATATATATCATATATTTAATATCATAGGAGGATTTTATATGGAAAAATTTGGTGAAGACATTTTGTATCATGGAACAAACGTAAAATTTAAGAAATGGAAAGTAGGTCATCAAGCACATAACAAAGGATATAAAGCACATTCCGCTTTATTTTTTACAACAGACAAAGAATATGCTAAGGGTAAAGAAGAAAATAAAAATAAATATTTAGCTAGTTTTAAATATAAAAAAGAAGCATGTAAAAAAATATTAGATTTAAGAAATTGTTCTGATGATGTTTATGAAAAATTTAGGAACCATGTGATTGAAAAATACCCTGTGATTAATGAGTATTTTGGCTTGATATCCGATTCGTCTCAATGGAAAAAGTTCTGGCAAGAAGGAAAAACTTTTAAATTAGTTAGTCCATCTTCTGATCAGATTAAGTACCATCATTCAAATTTCCAGAGTACAAATAACCAATACTCTCGGAATTTTTTGCAGGGGAAAACTAGAGAATTAATAGAGTATTGGATTTTGGCTGCAAGAGATTTGGGATACAACATTCTTATTTGTAACGAATGGAATTCGTTTGGACTTAAAGAGCCTAAAACGTCTTTATGTATTGCTATTTTAGATTTAAATATTATCGAAGATGAGCCAGATTGGCTAAATTAAATAATAGTTTCCTAAACATCCGATATAAGTATCTGAAGTACATTGCTGTTCCAAATTAAAAAGGTCGTCTGAAACCATTTCAGACAACCTTTCTGCTTCCTAGCTATCCATATTTAACCGCAACCGCCGCATTTGCCGCAGCCGCTGCTGCAATCGCGTTTTTTCGGTTTGAATACGAATTTTCGCAAGAGGAAGAATATGCAAGTGAGCATAATCAAGCCGACGATAATATATTGAGTCATGACGATAGTATCCTTGAAGAAATTTGGTAAACCACAAATGCGGCAAAATAAGCCATCAGGAACAAATAGCCTGTAATCATAAGCATATTTTTCGTGGATTTGGTTTCGCGTTTAATTACGGTTAAAGTCGCGGCACACATCGGAGCATACACATACCAAGCCAAGAAGGCAAAGGCGGTTGGCAAACCCCAGTTGTTGTGTACGATCGGAATCAGCGCGTTTTGTACGGCGTCTTCAGACGACGCGCTGACGGCATAGACCGTACCCAGTGCGGCAACAACGACTTCACGCGCGGCAATGCCTGGAATCATGGCGATACACATTTCCCAAGTGAAGCCCAGCGGGGCGAACAATGGTTGGATAGCGTGGCCGAGCATACCCGCCAAGCTGT
The DNA here is from genome assembly GCF_001814135.1 of Neisseria sp. HMSC067H09. Lineage (NCBI taxonomy): Bacteria > Pseudomonadati > Pseudomonadota > Betaproteobacteria > Neisseriales > Neisseriaceae > Neisseria > Neisseria sp. HMSC067H09. The sequence goes on from NZ_KV814860.1 coordinate 16,156, forward strand.
AGTCGATTGCCGCGCCTGTTGCACCTGCGGGCGGTTGCGGCCAGCTTACCAAGCCCCACAAAACTACGGCAAGGGCGAAGATAATCGTACCGGCGCGTTTGAGGAAGGCTTTTACCCTGTCCCACAGGCTGGTCATGATGTGTTTGAAGTTGGGCGTGCGGAAAGTCGGCAGCTCCATCAAGAGCGGGAATTGCTGCACGTTGCCTTTCATACGCGCCAAGCGTTTCATGATATACGCTGCCAAGGCGGCAGACAGGATGCCTGCGAGATAGAGGATGAACAGCGTCAGTCCTTGCAGGTTGAAAATCCCGCCTACGGTGCGATTAGGAATGACGGCGGCGATAATCAGCGCGTAAACGGGCAGCCGCGCGGAGCAGGTCAGCAGCGGGGCGACGGCGATGGTAACGAGGCGTTCGCGCGGGTCATTAATCGTACGCGCTGACATAACGGCGGGAACGGCACAGGCGAAACTCGACAGGAGCGGGATGAATGAGCGTCCGGACAGGCCGCTTTTCGCCATCACGTTATCCAGCAGGAAAGCCGCACGCGGCAGGTAGCCTGAGTCTTCCAAAAGCAGGATGAAGGCGAACAAAATCGTAATCTGCGGCACGAACACCAACACGCTGCCCATACCGGCAATGACGCCGTTGACGAGCAAGTCGCTGAGGATGCCCGGCTCCATGTTGGCGCCTATCCATTCGCCCAGCGCGGTAAAGCCGCCTTCGATGGCGTCCATAATCGGCGCCGCCCATGTGTAAACCGCTTGGAACACCATAAACAGGATGACCAGCAGCATAATTATGCCCCAGACGGGGTGCAGCACGATGTCGTCGAGTTTTTTGTGCCATGCGGGCAGCGTCATCTGGGTGCGTACCACTTGTGCCAAAATCGATTCGACTTCTTGATAAAGTTTGTCGCTATCCAGCGCCTCGAGCGTGCGTTCGGCAGAAGCGGGGTTGGCGGGGAAAGAGCGTTTGCGCGGCAGCTTCGCCACGGCTTCGCGTACCGCCTGTACGCCCGACGCGCTCACTGCGACTGTTTCCAAAACAGGTGCATCCAACAACTCGCTCAGTTTGGCGGCATCAATATTCAAACCCCTTCTGCGGGCAACGTCGCTCATGTTCAGCGACACCACCATAGGCAGTCCCAGCGTTTTCAGTTCCAAAATCATGCGCAGGGTCATACGCAGGTTGGTCGCGTCGGCAACGGCGATGATGGCGTCGGGCGGAATGCCCAGCTTGCCTACGGCGACATCTTTCGCCACCGCTTCGTCGGGGCTGGTCGTGCGTAAGCTGTATGTGCCCGGCAGGTCGATAATGCGGACGGCCGCATCGTCGAGGAAGGCACCCTCGCGCTTATCGACCGTTACGCCCGGATAATTGGCAACCTTGGCATGTGCGCCGGTCAAACCGTTGAATAAAACGGTTTTGCCGCAGTTTGGCGCGCCAATCAAGGCAAAATAGCTTAGTTCCATGAATTGAACTCTCCTTTTTTGATTGTTTGATAAGTTTGGAGTGGGATTTGGGGGAAAGGTTTTGAAATTGTGTTTTCAGACGACCTAGGTCGTCTGAAAAGGATGGGGCGGTCAGATTAAATCCGCCTATGCCGCATTTTCAAAATAGAAGCCTGCCTGCGTGTACGGCGGTCAGCCGTCAATCACATGGCACATAATTTTTCCCGCCTCTTCCTGCCGTAACGAGAATTGCGACTGGTTGCCCAAACGTACGGCAAACGGGCCGCGTCCGAATCCGCCGACGGCAATCACTTGCAACGGCATTCCACTTGAAAAGCCCAAGTCGGCAAGGCGGCGTGTAACCAGCGGGTCGAGTTCGCCGAAAGTCGAATTGGGGACGATGGAGTCGATGTGCGCGACTGCGCCTTTACTGAGTTTTGACAAAGGTATGGCAGACATAGTGTGTTTTACTTTCGTTGTCGATTGAAAAAAGAGACGGCAAGTAAAGACGAATCAGACACAGGGTAGCCAGAGGCATATCCCAACGCCCGTCCCCGCAAAAGAAGTAGTTTTGATTGTTTATCACTTTGTTTAATTTTGATAATAAATCTTGTTAACGTAAAAATCAAATACAAAGCGACCAAGTTCCTTATTTTCAGACGACATATTGCGACAAATCAAAGAAAGCGAATGATTCGTTGTGAAAGTCAGGAAGGGCTATTGATAAGGTTTTCGTTTGGATGTTTTATGAAGGACTGAAGAGCAAAGGAGCGAATGATGAAAATCTACACCGCCGCAGAAATGCGCGAACACGAACAAATGGCAGTCGATAAAGGCACGACTTTCGAGCAACTGATGGAAAACGCGGGACAAGCCGCCGCGACTGATTTGCTGCGCCGCTTCCCCAAAGCAGGGCGCGCGTTAATCGTTTGCGGCAAGGGCAATAATGGCGGCGACGGTTTGGTTATCGCGCGCGTGTTGTCGGGGCATGATTGGCAGGTAGATGTCGCTTTCGTCTTGGGAGACAAACTGTCGTCGCTGGCGCAGTTGAATCAAGAGCGTTTGAATCATTTAGACGGTGTCAGCTTTATCCGCACCAATGAACTGGAAGGTCGTACCACAGGCAGGCTTCGCACTCTGAAAACAGGTTACGACCTCGTTATCGAAGGCATTTTCGGAACAGGCTTCAGCGGCGCATTGCCCGAAACAGCCGCCGCCGTCTGCCGCCTGCTGAACCAAGCCGACGGTTTCAAAATCGCGCTGGACATCCCGACCGGACTGAACTGCGACACCGGCGAAGCAGACAAAGACACCTTCCGCGCTGACCTGACCTACGCCTTCGCCGCCTACAAACCCGCGCATATGACTGATGCAGGCAAAGCATATTGCGGCGAAACCGTGTGTTTGGATATTGGGATAGAGTAGCCCTCTTCTGGGTTTAGATAAAAACGTCGTCTGAAAATATGGCTTTAGCAAAGTCTGCTCTGCCTGTTTTCAGACGACGTTGTTTTTGAGATTGGATATGGAATAAAGTCCTGCAATATGGAAGAAGCCGATACGATCGGAAAGTATATCGTGCAGAAAAACTTCCGAGTGCTTTAAATTCCCAATCGATATGAAATCATCGGGCATTGGCCGAATTTTGGGGTTTATAACCAAAATCGCTAAACCCGAAAGCAAACATTATTTCCGTCGTCTGAAACGTCGGTATAAAGTGTGCCTGTCAAATATTTGGAGAACAAAATGACTGTCCGCACAACCGCCCTTTTCGCCGCCGCCGTTTTAGCGGCATGCTCGCCGCAATCCGAACAAAACACCGCTTCACCGTCTTCTCCTGCGGCAGACGGCAAAGGTGTCAAACTGTTGAATGTTTCTTATGATGTGGCACGAGATTTTTATAAGGAATACAACCCTTTGTTTGTCAAAGAATATCAAAGCAAACACAAGGGCGCAGACATAGACATTCAACAGTCGCACGGCGGTTCCAGCAAGCAGGCATTGTCTGTTGCCAACGGCCTGGCGGCGGATGTCGTTACCATGAACCAGACTTCTGACATCGATTTGTTGGCTCAAAAAGGGCTGATTAAACCCGATTGGGCAAAACGTCTGCCGGACAATGCCGTTCCCTATACCAGCGTAACCGTTTTCCTTGTCCGCAAAGGCAATCCCAAACAAATCAAAGACTGGAACGACTTGGCGAAAGACGGTGTCAAAATCGTACTTGCCAACCCGAAAACTTCCGGCAATGGCCGCTATGCTTTCCTTGGCGCATACGCTTACGGTTTGAAAGCCAACAACGGCGATGAAGCCAAAGCGCAGGAATTTGCCGCTTCCGTCCTGAAAAACACGCCTGTGTTTGAAAACGGCGGACGTGCCGCCACGACAACATTCAGTCAGCGCAATATCGGCGACGTTTTGGTTACCTTTGAAAACGAGGCGAATCACGTCAGTAAAAAACTGACCCAAGATCAGTTTGAAATCGTTTATCCGAGCTATACCATTCTGTCTGAAACCCCTGTTGCCGTTGTGGACAGCGTTGCCGACAAGAAAGGTACGCAGGAAGCCGCTAAGGAATATTTGGAATATCTATGGAGCAAACCCGCGCAGGAGCTTGCCGCCAAACTCTACCTGCGTCCGCGCAATGCCGAAGTCTTCGCCGCACACAAAGCAGATTTCCCCGAAATCGAAACCTTCAGCCCCAACGAAAAATTCGGTACATGGGATGAAATCATGAAAAAATTCTTCGCTGACGGCGGTCTGGTCGATAAACTGTCGCCCAAAAGATAAGTTGGTACTTTGATAAGAAAAACGTCGTCTGAAAACCGGCTTGAGCAAAACCTGCCATGTCGGTTTTCAGACGACGTTGTGTTGAGATGTGATACAGTCGGGGGCGGTTACGCTTTTATCGGTATATGTTTCAACCGAAAATCTTATTTCTATGATTTAGAGGTGCGGTCATGCTTTCTTTTGTGTTGCCAACCAGCATACGGCCGATCCGATGCATACCATCGCCGCACCTTGCCAAAATTCCGTAGGAAGCGGTGCGTCGAGCAGGAAGGATGAAATCAGGGCGGAGAAAACGGGGATAAAATAAGATGCGCCTGCCAAAACGGTCATATTGCCGCGCGAGATGCCGATGTTCCACACTGCATAGCCCAAACCCATACAGGATGCGGCAGCAAGCGCATATAAGATTGATTCGGTATCGAAATTGAGGCTGCCGTAGCTGCCTGCAAAATATTTAGCCCACAGGACGCAGGAAACGAGGAAAAAGAAAAAGCCGACAGCATTGCCCTGTGCCTTAACCCGCGCGGTCAGTGTGCAATATGCCGCCCAAAACAGCGCGTCCAAGAGCGCCATGATATAGCCTGCGGGATTGGCGAGGACATTGCGGTAAATATGGGCTGGGGACAATCCGCCTTCCCCGCCCAAGACGATGGCAATGCCGATGAAGGATAGTGCAAAGCCTATGGCGATCCACCATTTTGCCGGCTGTTTGTTGAACCAGACCGCGCCGATGATGGTAAAAGTCGGCCATAAATAATTGACCATGCCGATTTCGACGGTTTGTCTGGCGTTGTCCGCATATCCGATGGAAAGGGACAGGCACAATTCGCAGCCGACAAAAAAGATACCTGCCCAAAAAAGGTAATTCCGGCTGAAGCGGCGCAAATCGGGTTTGCCGAAAATCAGCAGCAGCAATATCGTGGCAAGGCTGTACATGACCGCTGCGCCGCCTACCGCCCCCATGTGCAGGCTCAAGGTACGGATTAACCCGATGACGGAACTCCAAAAACAGACGGCGAAAAGGCCGATGAAGGTGGCCTGTTTCGGGGAGATGGGATAGGCGGTAAGACGGAACATGATGCGGTGTATTGGAAGTGCGGATGGAATGGCGAGAGACGGTAATGTTTTTGTTTGAATCTGCCTGTCTGCGTGTTCAAAAAGGCCGTCTGAAAACATCGCTTCATTGAATGATGCTTTCAGACGACCTTTGTATCGTTTTGCGGGAATCTAGGAGAAACTTGCTCTTTTTTAGAGAGTGATTCCATAGAAAAACGAAGGTTTTTTCAAGGGCGAATTATAATGGAATAGATGGGAGGCAAACAAGGTGGCATAATGCTTGAATCTTATTTTTATCTCTACAAAAAAGGTCGTCTGAAAATCTGTTTCAACGAAATGAAACGTTGATACCCGTTTTCAGGCGACCTTGTGTTTTTGTGGAAGGATTAATAATCGACCTTAATCTTGGGCGTTTCCTGCGCCGCTTCGTATTCTTCTTCCAGCTCAAACCGCAGCGGATACAAATCCAGCTTTTCCATCAGCAGGCGGTCGCCGTCTTCGTCGGGGTTTTCGGTGGTTAAGAGTTTGTCGCCGTAGAAAATTGAGTTCGCGCCCGCCATGAAACACATTGCCTGCATGGATTCGGGCATATTGCTGCGTCCTGCCGACAGGCGGACATAGCTGTGCGGCATGGTAATCCGCGCCACGGCGATGGTACGGACGAACTCCGTCCAATCCAAATCTTCGGCATCGGCAAGCGGCGTGCCTTCCACTTTGACAAGCTGGTTAATCGGCACGCTTTCGGGCTGCGGGTCGAGGTTGGCGAGGCTGGCAATCAGTCCGGCACGCTCGGCGCGGGTTTCGTTCATGCCGACGATGCCGCCGCAACAAACTTTCAAACCGGCATTGCGGACTTTGCCCAAGGTATCCATGCGGTCTTCGTGTTTGCGGGTATGGATGATGTCGTTGTAGCGCTCGGGGTCGGTATCGAGATTGTGGTTGTAATAGTCCAAACCTGCTTTTTTGAAGTCTTCCGCCATGCCGTCTTCGAGCATACCGAACGTGCCGCAGGTTTCCATGCCCAATCCTTTGACGGCTTTGATGATTGCGGAAACCGTTTCCACGTCTTTGGGTTTGGGGCCGCGCCATGCCGCACCCATGCAGAAACGGCTTGCGCCGCGCGATTTGGCGATTTTGGCTTTTTCAACGATTTCATCTACATCCATCATCTGCTCTTTGCCCAGATTGGTGTTGTGGTGCGCTGATTGCGGGCAGTAGGCGCAGTCTTCGGGACAACCGCCGGTTTTGATGGACAACAACGTGGAAAGCTGGATTTCGCGCGGGTTGAAATTCTGGCGGTGTATTTCGGCGGCTTGGTAAACGAGGTCGAGGAATGGAAGTCCGAACAGGGCTTCGACATCGCATTTTTTCCAATAGCGCGCGGTCGGATGCGGCTTGCGCTCGGTCTTACGGCGCAAGGCGACGGGAGAGATGGTCATAGTGTGTTCTTTCGTATTTACAGCGGCGCAATGACGCTGACTGCCTGACTGCCGGCGCAATGACGGCAGCGGCACGGTTGGAGTGAAACGTCGTCTGAAAACAGACGAGGAGGAAGTGTAACGCGTTTGAAAAACGGGGGCAAAAAAATTCTAGTCGGCGGTCAGCAAAGGCTTGACAAATTCTGCTTATTTTTTGGGAATTTTATCTGCCTGTTTTTTAATCAATTATATTTTCTTCTTTTATATCAATTATTAATTTGATATATCCACAGCGGAATTCACATAAAGCATGGATAATCGGAAGCAAGGTAAGGAGGTATTTTTTTATCTGGTCATTCCAATTTTCAGAATATTGGGAAAAGGTCGTCTGAAACATACACGGTAATTTCAGACGACCTTTTTACATTTAATTTTTACACCTGTCAGGCTTGATGAAGTTTGCGGATATAGTCCACTTCTTCTTTGCTGCCCATGAAGACGGCGACGCGTTGGTGCAATCCGACCGGCTTGACATCCAGCATGTCGGTCTGTCCGTCGAAAGCTGCGCCGCCTGCCTGTTCCAAAATCAGGCTCATCGGGTTGGCTTCGTACATCAGGCGCAGTTTGCCCGGTTTGGAGAGATCGCGTTTGTCTTGAGGGTACATGAACACGCCGCCGCGCATCAGGATGCGGTGGATTTCGGCAACCATGCTGGCAACCCAGCGCATATTGTAGTTTTTACCGCGACTGTCGGTTTCACCTGCCAGCAATTCGTCGATATAACGTTGGACGGGCGGCAGCCAATGGCGGCGGTTGGACATATTGATGGCAAATTCTTTGGTGGTTTCGGGAACGCGCGGATTTTCATTGGTCATCACAAAATTGCCGTCCTCGTCCAAAGTAAAGACGGAAACACCGTGTCCGACGGTCAAGACCAGTTGGGTTTGCGGGCCGTATAAAACATAACCTGCGGCAACTTGATCTCGGCCTTTTTGCAAAAATGACGCCGTTTCCAAATCGCCTTCGGGTTTCTCCAAAATGGAAAAAATTGTGCCGACGGAGATGTTGACATCAATGTTGGACGAGCCGTCCAGCGGGTCGAACAAAACCAAATAGCGTCCGTCAGGATGGGCGGCGACAAAAGTGTCTTCCTCTTCGCTTGCCAAACCGGCAACAGACGGATTGTCTTTTAAGATACGGATAAGAATATCGTTGGCGATAACGTCGAGTTTTTTTTGGTCTTCACCTTGGATGTTGCCTGTACCTGCCATACCCAAAACGCCTGAAAGCGCGCCGAGGCGGACTTTTCCGCTGATTTCGCTGCAGGCGGAGATGACGGATTCCAATACGCTGCCTAATTGTTCGGGCAGGGCGTTTTGCTGTAAATGTTCCGGAAGGAATTGCGCGAATGTGGTCATGTCAAACTCGATTTCTTGAATGATTTTGAAAAACGTCCGAAGAAGGTTCAGACGAGGTTTGAAGAAGGAGAGAGTGTTTATTTGCTGTCTGAAGCGGCGCGCTTGCCGTCCAATCCGACAGTTTCTTTCAAACAGTCCGTGGTGCTCTGTTTGATTTGTTCTTTGACGTTTTCACTGATATTGCCCGACAGGATGGCAGACATATCTTCCACCGAAATGCGGTCTGCCATCTTTTCGGCAGTGCAGGTGCAGACTTGAAGTACGGTTTCTTCCGAAAGCAGGCTTGTTTTCGGTACTTTGGCGACGCATTGCTCCGTTGCGCCTTCGACAAAACCTTTGCGGAATTCGCTTTTGAATTTGTCGGTAACGCTGTCGGAAGACCCGTCTGAACAGGCGGTCGCGGCAAGGGCGAGGAATAAGGATAATACGTTGGTTTTTTTCATCATCGGACAGGAAGGATAAGTTTGGTTCATTGTAATTTAAAACCGCTGCGCCTGCCAGCCGGAGGTGGCAAGGCTTCAGACGACGTAGGTTAGCGCAACTTAAGGTATAATGACGCCCCGCCCGCATCGGTGGCTTCCGTTTGCAGGCAGAAGAATAACAAGAAAGAGTATCAGGAATATGTTGAAAAAATGGCTGAACAAAGTTTTGTCCGGCAGACAGAGCAGGCAAACCGAGGTTCGCAAAGAAATCATCCCCGCTGAAGAATACCGTATCAGCGCGGATATGATCAGTTTTGCAGCGGAAAAAACCGTCAAACGTTTGCAAGAGGAAGGATTCAAAGCCTATATCGTAGGTGGGGCGGTCAGGGATATGCTGTTGGGTGTAGAGCCTAAAGACTTCGATGTCGCCACCGATGCCACGCCGGAGCAGGTGAGAAAAATTTTCCGCCGCAGCCGCATCATCGGCAGGCGTTTTCAAATCGTCCATGTCATGACAGGTCCGGAAACCATAGAAGTAACGACATTCCGCGGCGGCGGCAAGGTGCAGCAAAACGCGCACGGCAGGATTATGAAAGACAACACTTATGGCAGCATAGAAGAAGATGCGATGCGCCGAGACTTTACCTGCAATGCGTTGTATTACGATCCGATACGCGAAGAAATTTTGGATTTCCATAACGGCGTCAACGATATAGCCGACAGAAGCCTGGTTATGATAGGCGATGCTGCGGAGCGGTACCGCGAGGATCCTGTCCGTATCCTGCGCGCCGTACGCTTGTCGGGCAAACTTGGCTTTTCGGTGGAAGAATCCACTGCCGCGCCGATTCCCGAGTATGCTAGTCGTCTGAAACACGAACCCGTCGCCCGCCTGTTTGACGAAATCATGAAGCTGCTGTTTTCCGGCCATGCGCGGGAATGTTTGAAAAAGCTCAACAGCTTGGGTGTTTCAGACGACATCCATCCGCTTTTGACTGCGTTGAAATCGGCGGAAAAGGCTGAAAACCGCATTATTTCGCTTGCACTGAAAAACACTGACGAGCGGCTGCGTCAGGACAAATCGGTTTCAGTCGGCTTCGTCTTGGCTGCCGTACTGTGGCCGGATGTCAACCGACGCTGGCAACAGAATCTGGCACAGGGGCAAAAGCCTGCGCCTGCACTGACAGACGCTATTGAATCCCTGCGGAGCGATGTTGAAAAAGGTTGGGGCGTGCCGCAGCGTTTTGCCGCGACCATGCGGGAAATCTGGCAGTTCCAACCGCAATTCAAACAGATGCGCGGCGCCCGTCCGCACCGCCTGCTCGCGCAGCAGCGTTTCCGGGCTGCTTACGACTTTCTGGTGTTGCGCGGCGAAGTGGGCGAGATTGACCGCCAAACGGTCGAATGGTGGAACAGTTTCCAGCATGCCGATGAAGGTTTGCGCAATGAAATGACAACAAACCATGCTCGTGCGCAGGGCAACGAAGGTGTGAAAAAGAAACGCCGCCGCCGTCCGTGCAAAAAGAAAACGGAACAAGGGCAATAGAGATAATAGTCGAAAAGTCGTCTGAAAACGGGTATGACAGGTTTTCAGACGACTTTTTTCATGGGGTTAGAACGGTTGTTTCAAATCTGCCAATATTTTAAGAAATTCAACTGAAAAGGTCGTCTGAAAAACTGTATTTCTGACGACCTTTCCTATATTTTAATTTAATTATCAAACCATTCAGTCTTTCGCCGTGTTCATCAGCCGCAGGGCTTTGAGGCGGCCGATTTCGTTTTGGTATTCCACCAAGCCGATAAATGTTCCGCTTCTGTCGTAAACGCGGATGGGCTGTTCGGCAGACATGTCCTCGGTAAACTGCGGGCGTTGGCCGCATTTGAGCATGGTCACGGCGCGGTCGTTCAGTTCGATTTTGGGGAGGTGCCGCACTAAAACGTCGCAGGGCAGGAGCAGGGCGTCGCGGTCGGTTTCGTTTAATTCTGCCAAGGCTTCGAGCGTGTGGCTTTCGCGGATGGAGAAACCGGCGGTTTCGGTGCGGCGCAGGGCGGTCAGGTGGGCGAACGTGCCGATGTGTTTGGCTATGTCTTCGCTGAGGGTGCGGATGTAGGTGCCTTTGCTGCAACGTACGTCGATGACGGCTTTGGGCGCGTCAAACTCGGTAATATCAATGGCGTAAATGGTGATGTCGCGCGGTTTGCGTTCGATGACGATGCCTTTGCGGGCGTATTCGTACAGCGGTTTGCCTTCGTGTTTGAGGGCGGAAAACATCGGCGGCACTTGGCGGATGTTGCCTGTCAGGGCTTGGCATGCCGTCTGAAGTTCGGCTAAGGAAATATCGGCTCGGGCGGTAGCGATGATTTCGCCTTCGGCGTCCCCCGTGCTGCTGGCTTCGCCGAGTTTCAGCGTGGCGGTGTAGGCTTTGTCGGCATCCAGCAGATATTGGGCGAACTTGGTCGCTTCGCCGAAGCAGACGGGCAAAAGTCCGGTTGCCAAAGGATCGAGTACGCCGGTATGTCCCGCTTTTTCAGCGTTGTAGAGGCGGCGGGCTTTTTGCAGGGCGGTGTTGCTGGAAAGTCCTTCGGGCTTGTCGAGCAGAAGGACGCCGTTGACGGGGCGTTTGGCGGGTTTGGCGGTCATGTCAGTGAAGGAGGAAGGAAAGGGATAAGATGGAAGTGCCGAGTAGGATGATCGGCGTTTCCGATATTGTTTTTCTGAGGATGATGTGGCTGTGCGGATTTGGTGTTTCTACTGTGTAGCTGCCTTTTTTCAGACGGCCTTGCTTTAAAAGCGTGATGCGGCCGCCGGTACGGCGGAAACTGGCATGAAACAGCGGTTTGGAGAGAGGTGCTTCCCGCCCGTTTAGGTCGGTGATGCGGAAGGGGATTTGTCCGTCTCCATCATGCCAAACCGAGTAATGCCCGTTTTTACCTATGTGGATTTCGTTGCCCGATGCGGTATTAAAGACAGTTGTCCCTTTGCGCAAACTGAAAGCGTAGCAGGCACAATAGGAGAAAAAGACTAAAAACAATAGAAATTCGGGAAAAGTCATGGATATATCCTAAAGCAGAGCAAGGAGGCCGTCTGAAACAGATCTTCGGTTTTAATACCGGGTGTTCAGAAGAGCTTTATTTTTAATCTTCCACCGGCTTTTCCGCCGCCACTTTGTCGATGAGGCTGGAAATGCTCATGCCGCGTTCGAGCGATTCGTCGTATTTGAAGTGCAGTTCGGGCGTTTTGAAGAGTTTGATGCGTTTCGCCAACTCGCTGCGCAAGTGGCCTTTGGCGTGTTCCAAGGCTTCTTCGGTGATGTCGCGGGTGCTGTCGTCGAGGACGGTGTAGAACACGGTGGCGTGGCTGTAATCGCGGGTGACTTCGACTTCGTTGATGGTGATGAAGCCTGCGCGCGGGTCTTTCAGGCCGGTGCGGACCAGCTCGGCCAGTTCGCGCATGATTTGTTCTTTGACACGGTCTTGGCGGGCATAGCCGCGTTGCGGTTTTCTCATGGTTTTCCTTAAACGGCGGCGGCCGTTTCAACTTTGTTTTCAGACGGCCTGTGTGAAATAAATGCGGTATTATAACGGATATACGGCAATTTGAGGCTGTCTGAAAAGGAGTTTGGCTATGCAGAAAATCAAAATCGGATTGGCGGGGTTCGGCATGTCGGCGCAGGTGTTCCATCTGCCGTTTTGGCGTGCGGATGCGCGGTTTGAAGTCGTGCGCGTGTTTGAACGCAGCGGCAACAAAGCTCAGGCAGTCCTGCCGCAGGCGCAGACCGTGCGCTCGTTTGAGGAGTTGCTTACCGATGATGTGGATTTGGTGGTCGTGACTACGCCGAACCAGACGCATTTCGATTTTGCCGCTCAGGCTTTGCGTGCGGGTAAAAATGTGGTGGTGGAAAAACCGTTGTGCGCCACGGCGGCGCAAGCTCGTGAATTGGCGGAACTTGCCGAGCGGCAGGGCGTATTGCTGACCGTTTACCAAAACCGCCGTTGGGACAGCGCGCCGCTGACCGCCAAAAAACTGCTTTCAGACGACCTTTTGGGCGAAATTGTGGATGCGGAATTCTGTTTCGAGCGTTATGCGGCTGCATTGAACAAAAAACGCTGGAAGGAAACGGGCGAGGCGGGCGTGGGGCTGGTGTACGATTTGGGTTCGCACCTCATGGATATGGCAGTCGATATTTTCGGAATGCCTGACGAACTTTATGCCGATGTGCGCTATCAGCATGAAGGAGCGGTCAGCGACGACAATTTCTATATCGCGCTCTATTACGCCGACGGCAAAAAAGTCGCCCTGACCGCAAGCAAATATGCCCGCGAACCTTTGCCGTTCATGACCTTGCACGGCAAACGCGGTTCATACGTCAAACAAAACGCCGACAACCAAGAAGCCTTGCTGCTCGACGGCGCGCAACCCGTCGGATCGTGGAATCGTGAACCGGAAGACGAATGGGGCATCCTGCATACGGAAATCGACGGAGCGGTCGTCCGCAAAAATATCGAAAGCGTCAGCGGAAATTATGCGGCGTTTTATGAAAACCTTTATGACGCGCTGCAAGGCAAATCTCCCGCAGCAGTGCAACCGCGCCAAGTGGCGGAGGTGCTGGGGCTGCTGGAAAAAGTATATGAAAGCGCGAAATCGGGGTGTCGGGTTAAGGTGTAGGGAGATTAAAAGTTACAGGGAACAGGATTTCTGAAATTTTTTAAAATACAGAAGATTAACTTGGAAGTTGCTATTTTCTCCTATGCCTGTGCGAGGACAAGCTATGGTAGAAAGCCAGACCTTGGCTATTTCTTCGGTAACATTTAAAAATTGCCGTAATTCCTAATTTCCAGATGCCTACCTTTATCGGAATGGCGATGTAGGCATTTCTATCATTTTTAAGGCTATGTTTTCTGTCGAATGCGAAAAGGTCGTCTGAAAACTTTTTAGCGGAACACGCTATATTCGTTTTCAGACGATCTTTCATATTTTTTATTGAAAGACAGGCAGAGGCTTATTCCTCAGGACGTTCGCCGTCGGTGTCGTCCAGTTTGCCTTCGGTAATATCAACGTTGATACCCACGGCGGCGCGGATTTTGGCGTCGATTTCGTTAGCGATTTCCGGGTTTTCTTTCAACCATACGCGGACGTTGTCTTTGCCTTGTCCGATTTTGGCGCCGTTGTAGCTGTACCATGCGCCTGATTTTTCAACGATGTCGTATTTGACGCCGAGGTCGATCAGTTCGCCTTCCCAGCTTACGCCTTCGCCGTACAGGATATCGAATTCGGCTTGGCGGAACGGAGGGGCGACTTTGTTTTTGATGACTTTGACTTTGGTTTCGTTGCCGATAACGTCGTCGCCTTTTTTGATTTGTCCTGTGCGGCGGATGTCGAGGCGGACGGAAGCGTAGAATTTGAGGGCGTTACCGCCGGTGGTGGTTTCGGGGCTGCCGAACATCACGCCGATTTTCATACGGATTTGGTTGATGAAGACAACCAGTGTGTTGGTGCGTTTGATGTGGCCGGTGAGCTTGCGCAAGGCTTGGCTCATCAGGCGGGCTTGCAGGCCAACGTGGCTGTCGCCCATTTCGCCTTCGATTTCGGCTTTGGGTACGAGGGCCGCTACGGAGTCAACGACAACCATGTCCACGCCGCCGGAACGTACCAGCGTGTCGCAGATTTCCAAAGCCTGTTCTCCGGTGTCGGGTTGGGAGAGGTAGAGTTCTTCTACTTTAACGCCGAGTTTGCGGGCGTAAATCGGGTCGAAGGCGTGTTCGGCGTCAATAAAGGCGCAGATACCGCCGTTTTTCTGGCATTGGGCAATGGCTTCGAGACAGAGCGTGGTTTTACCGGAGGATTCGGGGCCGAAGATTTCCACGACACGGCCGCGCGGCAGACCGCCGACGCCTAGTGCCAAGTCCACGCCGAGCGAGCCGGTGGAGATGACGTCAAGGTTTTCTTCTTGCTGGCTGCCGTCCATTTTCATGATGGAGCCTTTGCCAAAGTTTTTTTCAATTTGGGCAAGGGCGGCAGCTAGGGCTTTGCTTTTTTCGTCTGACATGGTGCTGTTCTCGTAAGGGATGTTATCAAAGTAGCTAAGAATTTGTTTAGCTATTATCGCATAAATTAAGAAAAAGTATAGTTTTATTTCGGTTTTATTTCATATTTTGGATAATTTGTTGTTAACTATATGAATTATATGATTTATGAGTTGTATGTTTGGATGTATTAAGAGTGCTGAAAGGTCGTCTGAAAGCGAATATTTCATTTTCAGACGACCTTTTTGAGATTTGAACTCAATAAATAATGTTTTTGCCGTAGCTTTCCAAAATCGATTTGATTTTGAGGATGGTTTCTTTGGGAGGCGGGTGTACGCCGGTGAGTTTGTAGGTGTCGCCGCACAATGCCCATTTGTGCGCGCCCAGTTCGTGATAAGGGAGGAGTTCGACCATTTCGACGTTGTCCATGTCTGAGATGAATTCGCCGAGCAGGTGGGCTGAACGGTCGTCGTCGGTATAGCCCGGCACGACGACGTAGCGGACGCGGGCGGGCTGTTTGCGTTCGGCGAGGTAGTGGGCGAATTTGAGGGTTTTGGTGTTTGGGATGCCGACGAGGACTTTGTGGATTTCGGGGTCGATTTGTTTTAAATCGAGCATGACGAGGTTGGTGTGGTCGAGCAGGTCGTCAAGGATGGAATCGTAATGCAGGGCGTAGCCGTTGCTGTCGAGGCAGGTGTGGATGTCGTGTTCGCGGCAGGCGGTGAACCAGTCGCGCACGAATTCGTATTGCAGGAGCGGTTCGCCGCCTGTGGCGGTAACGCCGCCGCCTGTGGCGCGCAGGTAGTGGCGGTAGGACATGACTTGCTTCATGACTTCGGGCACGGTCATTTCTTGGGCTTGTTCGGTGTGCAAGTCCCATGTGTCGCGGTTGTGGCAGTAGAGGCAGCGCATGAGGCAGCCTTGCAGAAAGAGGACGTAGCGCAACCCGGGACCGTCCACTGCGCCGCAGGATTCTACGGAATGGACGATGCCTTTGCCGTTGTAATGGCGGTGTCCGAGGTCTTTGGCGGGGGCGGGTGTTTCGGGGTTGATGGCGATAGATGTCTGCATGGTGTCTGATGTACCGGATATTGGGGTCGTCTGAAAACTTGTTTTTGTGTTGCAGAGGGTTCTTCTTATTGGATTAATATGCGGGCATTGCGTTCCCTTTTGTGGGAAGTTTATGGGCTGTTTGGGAATAGGTAAACGCGTTTTAGTGATATAGTGGATTAACTTTAAACCAGGACGACGTTACCTCGCCTTAGCTCAAAGAGAACGATTCTCTAAGGTGCTGAGGCACCAAGTGAATCGGTTCCGTACTATATGTACTGTCTGCGGCTTCGTCGGTCTTGTCCTGATTTAAATTTAATCCACTATATCAAACCATTGCTTCAGGCAAAATCAAGCCGGGTTCCGGATAATCCGTCCCCCGGCTTGGTTTACTGTAAACCCTTTGCTTTACATGGTTTGTGTAAAGGTGCGGGTAATCACGTCAAGCTGCTGTTCGCGGGTCAGCGAGTTGAAGCGTACGGCGTAACCGGACACGCGGATGGTCAGTTGCGGATATTTGTCCGGATTGTTCATCGCGTCTTCCAGCGTTTCGCGGGTCAATACGTTGACGTTCAGGTGTTGGCCGCCTTCCACTTCTCCTTCTTCGTGGTGGAAGTAACCGTCCATCAGGCCTGCGAGGTTGCGTTCGCGGGAGTTTTCGTCTTTACCCAATGCGCCTGGCACGATGGAGAAGGTGTAGGAAATACCGTCTTTGGCAAACTCAAACGGCAGTTTCGCTACGGAGGTCAGCGAAGCGACGGCGCCGTTGACATCGCGACCATGCATCGGGTTGGCACCCGGACCGAACGGTGCACCTGCGCGACGGCCGTCCGGCGTATTGCCGGTTTTTTTGCCGTATACGACGTTGGAGGTAATGGTCAACACGGACTGGGTCGGCGTCGCGTTGCGGTAAGTTTTGTGGGTTGCCACTTTTTTCATGAAGCGTTCCACCAAATCGCAGGCAATATCGTCCACGCGGTCGTCGTTGTTACCGAACTGCGGATATTCGCCTTCGATTTCAAAGTCGACGGCAATACCGTTTTCGTCGCGAATCGGTTTGACTTTGGCGTATTTGATGGCGGACAGCGAGTCAGCGGCCACAGACAAACCGGCGATACCGCAGGCCATAGTACGTTTCACATCGCGGTCGTGCAGCGCCATCAGCGCGGCTTCGTAGCTGTATTTGTCGTGCATGTAATGGATGATGTTCAATGCGGTAACGTATTGGGTTGCCAGCCAATCCATGAATTTGTCCATGCGCGCAAAGACCGTGTCGTAGTCCAAGACTTCGTCCATAATCGGTTCGGTTTTCGGACCGACTTGGTCTTTGGATTTTTCGTCCACGCCGCCGTTGATTGCGTACAGCAGAGTTTTCGCCAAGTTGGCGCGTGCGCCGAAGAACTGCATTTGTTTGCCGACCACCATCGGGCTGACGCAGCAGGCAATGGCGTAGTCGTCGCTGTTGAAATCCGGACGCATCAAATCGTCGTTTTCGTATTGGATGGACGAAGTATCGATGGACACTTTGGCGCAAAACTCTTTAAAGCCTTGCGGTAGTTGTTCGGACCACAATACGGTGATGTTCGGTTCGGGAGACGGACCCATGTTGTACAGGGTGTGCAGCACGCGGAAGTTGGTGCGCGTTACCAGCGTGCGGCCGTCCAAACCCATACCGCCGATGGATTCGGTTGCCCAAATCGGGTCGCCGGAGAAGAGTTGGTCGTATTCGGGCGTGCGCAGGAAACGGACCATACGCAGTTTCATCACCAAATGGTCGATAAATTCTTGCGCTTGGGTTTCGGTAATTACGCCGTTTTTCAGGTCGCGCTCGATGTAGATATCCAAGAACGAAGACACGCGACCGAACGACATAGCGGCGCCGTTTTGCGATTTAACGGCTGCAAGGTAGCCGAAGTAAGTCCATTGGATGGCTTCTTGTGCATTTCTCGCAGGACCGGAAATGTCGTAGCCGTAAGAGGCTGCCATTTCTTTCATTTGACCCAAGGCTTTGTATTGTTCGTTGATTTCTTCACGGCGGCGGATAACTTCTTCCAAATCCACGCCGTTTTCCAAATCGGCTTGCAGCGAATTGAATTGATTGAGTTTGTCTTTCATCAAGAAGTCGATACCGTACAATGCCACGCGGCGGTAGTCGCCGATGATGCGACCACGACCGTAAGCATCCGGCAAACCGGTGATCACACCGGATTTGCGGCAACGTCGGATGTCGGGCGTATAAACGTCAAACACGCCTTGGTTGTGGGTTTTACGGTATTTGGTAAAGATTTCGCTGACTTCGGGGTTCAACTCGACGTTGTACACTTTGCACGCGTCTTGTACCATTTTCAAACCGCCGAACGGCATGATCGAGCGTTTCAGAGGCTCGTCTGTTTGCAGGCCGACGATGGTTTCCAAATCTTTATCGATATAGCCCGGTGCATGGCTGGTAATGCCGGACACAACTTGCGTGTCGATTTTGTAGGGTTCGTGCGTGCGGTTTTCGACTTTGATGCCTTCCATCACTTCCGCCCACAGTTTGGTCGTCGCCTCGGTCGCAGGCGCGAGGAAAGACGCATCGCCTTCATAAGGCGTGTAGTTTTTCTGAATAAAATCGCGCACGTCGACATTGGTTTCCCAATTACCGCCGACAAAACCTTCCCAAGCGGCAGGGCGTTGCTGTACATCGGTTGACATATCAAGCTCCTAATTTGTCAGATAGAATTTATAGGTAGAAGAAATTTACCTTTGCAGAATAGCACTTTAGCTCTATGAAGTGTAACGATTGGCGGAGATGTGAACGTTTACCCGATATTTTTTTGACTTACATCAATGAGAACAGTTATTACTTAAAACTACATTTTATTTTTCAAGCCTTTAGCGTGTAAACAAGTGTAGAATATAAAATTAAGCCCTGAAAACTTGTCCGGTTTTCAGGGCTTTTGTATGGGGTTGGGGTTTCATGGGGTTACATATTCTTTAGAAGAAGGTAAGTCGTCTGAAAAACTGAAATACTGTTTTTCAGACGAGCTTGATGCAAAGAAAAACGGCATATCCGAAAAGATATGCCGTTTATGGGTGCAGGGACTGCTATATTTGGCAGTGGTTTGTGTTTTAGTCCTCTTGCGCCGCTGTTTGCAGGTAGTTCGGCAAACCGACTTTGCCGATCAGTTCCTGCTGGGTTTCGAGCCAGTCGATGTGTTCTTCGTTGATGTCTTTTTGTTTTTCCAACAAATCACGGCTGACGTAGTCTTGCTGTTGTTCCGCGATGGCGATGGCAGTGATGAGGGCATCGTGTTTTTCCTGTTCTTTTGTCAAATCGCAGGACAGGATTTCCTCAGTTGATTCGCCGATCAGCAGTTTGCCCAATTCTTGCAGGTTAGGCAGGCCTTCCAAGAACAAAATACGCTCGATTAAATCGTCTGCGGATTTCATTTCGCGGATGGACTGTTTGAAGAAATGTTCGCCCAATTCTTCAAAGCCCCAGTTTTTCAAAATGCGGGCATGCAGGAAGTATTGGTTGATGGTAACCAAGAGCAAGCCCAAGTTTTTGTTCAGCTCGCGGATAACTAAGCGATCGCCTTTCATTTTCAGCTCCTTATACGCTTAATTACAGTTGGCTTTGGTAGTAATTGCCTTCGCCGACGAGTTCGATCAGACGCAGTTGTTGTTCCAGCCAGTGGGCGTGATCTTCTTCAGTGTCTTTCAACTGGGCAATCATCAAATCACGGGTAACGTAGTCTTGTGCTTCTTCGCACAGTTTGATGCCTTTTTTCAACGCGTCGCGTACTTCGTATTCGGTGTTCAAATCCGCTTTAAGGCAGGAAATCACGTCGGTACCGATGTTCAGTTCGGCACGGGTCATTTTAGGCGTACCGCCCAGCATCAGAATACGGCGGATGAAGTCTTCGGCGTGGGTTGTTTCTTCTTCCATCTCATGATTCAGACGCTCGAACAGTTTGTTGTAGCCCCATTCGGAGTACAGGCGTGAGTGGATGAAGTATTGATCGCGTGCAGCCAGCTCGCCGGACAACAGTTCGTTCATATAATCGATAACAGCTTGATTGCCTTGCATAATTCTTTCTCTTTCTTTGAAATTGTAAAGTGTCTGTAAAAAACATTGCGTGTTGTTTCTTGATGGCTGAATTGTATGAAAAAGCCTGACGCTTGACAAATTTTCTATTTAAAATACAAACAATTATCAAAAGAAACAGAAGCCTTAAAAGGTCGTCTGAAAATTCAATACCTTGTTTTATATAGATATTTGTTGCCATTGGTATTAAGAATCCATTTCAACATTCAAAAATATTTACACTTTTTAACCATAAATAAAAGCAAATAAATTACAAAACCCAATCAAATTTTATTATTAATTATTCTCAAATGCTTTTATAGTGGATTAAATTTAAATCAGGACAAGGCGACGAAGCCGCAGACAGTACAGATAGTACGGCAACCGATTCACTTGGTGCTTCAGCACCTTAGAGAATCGTTCTCTTTGAGCTAAAGCGAGGTAACGCCGTCCTGGTTTAAAGTTAATCCACTATATCGTCAAACTGTGCCGCAGTACGCATATAGTGAATGACGGTTGAACCGGGATAAACGCCGTACCGATTCAAATTTAATCTACTCCCCCTCCGTCCAATAAGATGAACCGTGATATAATTACGAGTTACTTTTTGATAAAAATCATTTGAAATACATATCACCATGAAACAAATTCGCAACATTGCCATCATCGCCCACGTCGACCACGGCAAAACCACATTAGTTGACCAACTGCTGCGCCAATCCGGTACATTCCGCGCCAACCAGCAGGTTGACGAACGCGTGATGGACAGCAACGACCTTGAAAAAGAACGCGGCATTACCATCCTCGCCAAAAACACCGCCATCGATTACGAAGGCTACCACATCAACATCGTCGACACTCCGGGACACGCCGACTTCGGCGGCGAGGTGGAGCGCGTTTTGGGTATGGTGGACTGCGTTGTATTGTTGGTAGATGCACAGGAAGGCCCGATGCCGCAAACCCGTTTCGTTACCAAAAAAGCCTTGGCTTTGGGACTGAAACCGATCGTCGTCATCAATAAAATCGACAAACCGTCCGCCCGCCCGAGCTGGGTCATCGACCAAACTTTCGAACTCTTCGACAACTTGGGCGCAACCGACGAGCAATTGGACTTTCCGATTGTCTACGCTTCCGGCCTGTCCGGTTTCGCCAAACTGGAAGAAACCGACGAGAGCAACGACATGCGTCCGCTGTTCGACACCATCTTAAAACACACGCCCGCGCCGAGCGGCAGTGCGGACGAAACGCTGCAACTGCAAATTTCCCAACTCGACTACGACAACTACACCGGCCGCCTCGGCATCGGCCGCATCCTGAACGGACGTATCAAACCCGGCCAAGTCGTTGCCGTAATGAACCACGATCAACAAATCGCCCAAGGCCGCATCAACCAGCTTTTGGGTTTCAAAGGTTTGGAACGCGTACCGCTTGAAGAAGCCGAAGCCGGCGACATCGTGATTATTTCCGGTATCGAAGACATCGGTATCGGCGTAACCATCACCGACAAAGACAATCCCAAAGGTCTGCCGATGTTGAGCGTGGACGAACCGACACTGACCATGGACTTTATGGTGAACACCAGCCCGCTGGCAGGTACCGAAGGCAAATTCGTGACCAGCCGCCAAATCCGCGACCGCCTGCAAAAAGAGTTGCTGACCAACGTCGCCCTGCGCGTGGAAGATACCGCCGATGCCGACGTGTTCCGCGTATCCGGACGCGGCGAACTGCACCTGACCATTTTGTTGGAAAACATGCGCCGCGAAGGCTTTGAACTGGCAGTCGGCAAGCCGCGCGTCGTGTACCGCGACATCGACGGTCAAAAATGCGAACCATATGAAAACCTGACCGTGGACGTACCGGACGAAAACCAAGGCGCGGTAATGGAAGAACTCGGCCGCCGTCGCGGCGAACTGACCAATATGGAAAGCGACGGCAACGGCCGTACCCGCCTCGAATACCATATTCCCGCGCGCGGCTTAATCGGTTTCCAAGGCGAATTCATGACCCTGACGCGCGGTGTCGGCCTGATGAGCCACGTATTCGACGACTACGCGCCTGTAAAACCCGATATGCCCGGCCGCCACAACGGCGTACTGATTTCCCAAGAGCAAGGCGAAGCCGTCGCTTATGCCTTATGGAATCTGGAAGACCGCGGCCGTATGTTCGTATCACCCAACGATAAAATCTACGAAGGCATGATTATCGGCATCCACAGCCGCGACAACGATTTGGTAGTCAACCCGCTCAAAGGTAAAAAACTCACCAACATCCGCGCCAGCGGCACCGACGAAGCCGTGCGTCTGACCACGCCAATCAAGCTGACGCTGGAAGGTGCGGTCGAGTTTATCGACGATGACGAGCTCGTTGAAATCACGCCGCAGTCCATCCGTCTGCGCAAGCGTTACCTGAGCGAACTGGAACGCCGCCGCCACTTTAAAAAGCTGGATTGATTCCACTAGGCTGTTGATGAAATGAAAAAAGGTCGTCTGAAATTTTCAGACGACCTTTTTTACAGAAAATGATTAAGTTGTTAGAGCTTTTTAAAACAGTCATGCAAAAAAGCGAACAGTGTAAGCAATACTAAAATTATTTACGTTTTTTCTATTTATCAATGATGACCGCAACCGCCGCCATGACTTTCTGTAAATTCTATCATTAAATGGTGCTAAAACGACCTAAAACTTTATTTTCTACATTGCTATTTAATACTAAACGAGTTAAAAATTTATCTTTAAGCCAAAATTACAGCGATATTTGAGACTGAGTTATCATGCCTGTCAGAAAAATTCCCAAAAATTACCGCAATATCACCGGAATGGCCGCCCATTCTAAGTCTGTAGGCTGCGCAGCTTATGAATCTTCTTTGGAACGGGATTTCCTTAGTTTATTGGAGTTTTGTCCCGATGTAATCCGCTTCGAGGTACAACCGGTTTCTATCGAATGGTTTGATGATTCCGGCAAAAAGCATATGTACACACCTGATGTTTTGGTGCACTACAAACCTAGTCGGCAACCTGTTACGATAATTCTCTATGAAGTCAAATACCGAAGCGATTTGAAGAAAAACTGGTCAGTATTGCAGCCAAAATTTAAGGCAGCAAGAGCATTTTGCCGACAAAAGGGCTGGATGTTCAAACTGGTCACTGAAGTTGAAATTCATACAGTCTATCTTCAAAACGTGCGATTTCTGCTGCCCTATATGCGGAATGCCGTTGTGCATGAATATTACGAGCCATATATGATACTACTTGACCAAAAATTAAAAGAGCTTAAAACAGCTACTCCGAGAGAGCTAGTTGCAACTGTTTTTCAAGATGAGTGGAATCAGGCAAAGATTTTACCAGTGTTATGGTATCTAGTGGCCGTAGGAGAAATCGGTGCAGATTTGAACCTACCGCTGACGATGAATTCTACATTATGGAGAAAGCGATGAATACCGGAAAGGCTGTGTTAGATATTCGACCGGGGGCAATGGTCGAATTTAACGGGATCTGCTGTGTAATTACAAACATTGTGGATTTGGACACGGTTTTGCTGACTGAGTTAGAAAGCCGTAAAACTTATCAAGTTAAAGTGGCGGAGTTGTCCTCCATAACGAATGAACCTTCTTCCGCACAAGATTTAAATACCATTGATGCACAAGAATGGTCCATAGCAACAAAACGTTTTGAGATTATCAAGCCTTTACTAGACAATAAAAAACGGACGAAGAAAGCCGTTGAAGAAAGAGCTGTACAGTTTGGTGTTCATGCCAATACCATTTACCGATGGCTTCGAAAATACCACGAAACAGGTTTGCTGACGGGTTTATTCAAACAACACCGAAAAGACAAGGGCCGTTACCGTATTGACGACAATGTCGAAAAGATCGTCCAATCAGTTATTGAAAAAGAATATCTGACCAAACAAAAAAAGCCAGTTCAACAAATAATTAACGAGATCAAACGGCAATGCTTGGATGCAGGATTTGCATATCCTCATAACAATACTATCCGTGCCCGTATCAGCAAGCTGGATCCTCAATTTAAGATAGCGAAAAGACAGGGAAAAAAAGCTGCTGAGGAGCAATTTAAACCGTCTGAGGGCAGTTTTCCCAATGCGGACTTTCCGTTAGCAGTCGTTCAAATAGACCATACCAAACTAGATATTATTTTGGTTGATGATGTTTACCGTAAACCAATTGGTCGTCCGTGGATCACAATGGCAGTTGATGTGTTTAGCCGAATGATTCCCGGATTCTATATTTCCTTTGATCCACCTAGTGCATTATCGGCAGGATTGTGTCTGGCTCATTCCGTACTGACAAAAGAAACATGGCTTGCCCAGCATGAAGTGGAAGGCTTGTGGCCGTGTTGGGGATTACCGCGAAAAATCCATTTGGACAATGCAAGAGAATTTCACGGTAAAGTATTGGAAAAAGCCTGTAAACAATACGGCATCGACATTGAATGGCGTCCGGTGGCACGGCCACATTTCGGTGGCCATATAGAGCGACTGCTGGGTACGGTTTTACAGGAAATTCACACTTTGCCCGGTACGACTTTTTCCAATGTTGTCGAACGTAGTAATTATGATTCCGAAGACAGTGCAGTATTTACACTGTCGGAATTTGAAAAATGGCTGACAATTTTCATTACTGGTGTGTATCACCAGAGAATGCATTCAGCATTGGGTATGTCGCCGCTGGCCAAATATAGAGAAGGCATATTCGGTACTGACTCTCTTCCGGGAACAGGTATGCCGCCTAAAGTCCTAGATGAAACCAAATTCCGATTGGATTTCATGCCTTTTGAGATGAGAACTGTCCAGCAATATGGCGTATCCATCCATAAAATTCATTATTGGCATGATGCACTTCGCACTTGGATTGGTGCAACAGAACCGGGAAACCCGAAAAGAGCCCGTCAGTTTGTGTTTCGATTTGATCCCCGTGATCTCAGCGTAATCTGGTTTTTTGACCCTGAATTGAACAGCTATTTTTCTATCCCTTATCGGGACAGTTCCCATCCAGTTATGAGTATTTGGGAATTAAGGGAAATCAACCGCCAACTCAAACAGGAACACAAATCCAACATTGACGAAAGAATGATTTTTTCAGCTTATGGCAAGATGCGCGAGATGGAAGAACAAGCTCAAGGCAAAACCAAAGCGGTACGCAGAGCGATGCAACGACGTAAAAACGAAAGTATTGCTATAAGCAAACCAGTTTCCAAAGATAATAATGGTATCAACAATACCGTCACTGCTTTTCCGCAAACGGATTTGCTGGAGACTGAAATGTCTTTTGAAAATGTACAGCCGTTTGACGACTTGGATGATTTGTCATGAAATATCCTCATTTGCACAAAAAAACCGCCACATATTTGGATGCTGACACAGAGGAACGCATCTGGCACATCCGTTCGCCGCATTGGATAGGTTATCCCCAAGCTGAGCACATTTTGAACAAACTGGAAGATCTTTTGGTTTATCCCAAAATCCACCGTATGCCGAATCTTCTGATTGTCGGAGATACCAATAACGGTAAAACCATGCTGGCTCACCGTTTTTTGAGAAAACATCCTGCTGACCAAAATTTGGATGGTGACAGTGTATTAGTTCCTGTACTGCTGGTTCAGGCTCCACCTGTTCCGGATGAAGGAAGATTTTACAATACCATTTTAGATGCAATCTTTGCACCATATAAATCGCATGACAGAATAGATAAGAAGCAGACTCAAGTCATACACTTACTCAAACGTATGCAAACTAGAATGCTGATTATTGACGAAATCCATCATATCTTGGCTGGTAGCATGAACCGGCAAAGGGCTTTTCTGAATGTCATCAAATATCTAGGAAACGATTTACAAATACCGATTGTCGGTATAGGCACTAAGGATGCTTTCCGTGCGTTGCAAACTGATCCGCAGTTATCCAACCGATTCGAACCAGCTGTTCTGCCTAGATGGAACTTAGATAGAAATTTTCTTCGGTTGTTGGTTAGCTTTGAAAGAATGATCCCCCTGAAAAGACCGTCTGAACTGCAAACGAGAGAACTTGCCGTCAGATTGTACAATATGAGCGAAGGATATATTGGAGAGCTATCTCGGGTACTGACAGAAGCTGCCGCAACTGCTGTACAAAATGAAACGGAACAAATAAATCATGAAGTGCTTGATTCAATCGGCTGGGTAACACCTACTGAGCGGAAGAGGCAAATAGACAAACTGGCTTAGATATGTCTGACTTACATCTTTGGCCAGCACATCCCCATCCGTATCATAATGAATTACTGTCTTCATGGCTGGTTCGAACGGTACATGCGAACGGACTAAAAGTTCAGACATTTTGCAACTTAGTCTTTGGGAACAATTATGAGATATGGAATCGGGACATTGACAGATATATTCCAGAGTGGATAGTTACAAAGCTAAGTGAAAAAAGCGGAATAAGTGCGGAGAAAATCGATAGAACTTCACTACGGCGTTTTCAGGGCATTTTGTTTGATAAAGTACGTCCATCAGGACATCTGACGTGGGTAAACAGTTTGCAGATATACCATCGGAAACGCGTAGGATACGGTTTATTGTTCTGTCCATTGTGCTTGGCAGAAGACTATGAACCTTATTTTAGGGTGTCATGGCGTGTTGCCTGCTATACCTTTTGCCCAAAGCACAAAGTGATACTTCACGACAGATGTTCACATTGTGGTGCGGGTGTTGCATTCCATCGGCAAGAGATGGGAAATATGCAAGAAACAGCGTTTCGGCCCCTCAAATTCTGCTGGCAGTGTAAAACCGACTTGGCTTGTACAGAAACACAACCCGTTACAACTTGGAGTGGTAATACACTTGAACAATGGCGAAGACTGTTAGTTTGGTTGGAACACTACCCGGTAGAAAGTTCACAAAACAGTTATAGAGACAGTTTGAAAATATTGCACCACTTTGTCACGCTATTAACTTCACAACGACTGGCACCGAAATTATATTCCTATTTATGCCTAAAAACCGGTTCACAACCACAAAAAATTGACAAAAGCAAGCGTACAGCATGGGAAAGCAGAGAACTGATCGAACGCCACCATACTTTGGATTTATGTTGGTGGCTGATCGATAATTATCCGGACAATCTCTTTCAGGCATGGAAAGATGGTGTTTTGCGCTATAACCATATGCTGAAAGATTTTGATGATTGTCCAGACGAGTTCAAAAAGCTGATTGATGTTCTAAACCGAAATATAAGAAAAGAGCTTTATCGTAAGACTATGTTTTGAAAATTATTGAATTCATTATAGTCAATTAAAAAACAAAATAGTACAACACTCAACTTTGAAGGTCTAACCATGGCAT
>NZ_KV814861.1:0-11897 GCF_001814135.1 Neisseria sp. HMSC067H09
GTAATTTAATAAACTGGACAAAAAAGTACATTATGCGAATGAACTTAGTTTTTTAATGGATTAAAATCAATTCCTGTGATATAGCGGCTTCCTGAATACGCTTTTATATGCACAATTATATCAATAGTTTGTTTTAATAGTTTCATAATTACATCAAACTCTAAACCGCTTCCTTCTTGAGATGCCTTGACCATTAAAGCCAGTTGATCCCAAGTTTGTATCGTACTTCCTGCATGGCAACTAGTAATAGAACCAGGATGCCCTGACGCGCAATTACGAATGAAATAAAATGATTCATCACCCCTAAGCTCAGCAAGAATAATTCTATCTGGCTTCATTCTTAAACAAGACTCCATGCAACTTTTAGCAGATACATTTGCACTACCCTGTCCTCCCTTAGAATAAAGTAAATGAACAACATTCTGGTGAGGAATAAAAAGTTCTCTCGCATCTTCAATGCTAATCAACCGTTCATGCAAAGGAATATGGTTTACTAATGCTTTCATAAAAGTAGTCTTACCACTTCCCGTAGCACCAGATACGACAATATTTTTTTTATACTCAACTGCTTTCTTGAAAAACATTTCGTAGCATTTACCATTTTTCAAATCTAATAGTTCTTTATCATGATCAGAGAGTTGGTTATTCAAATCAACAATTTGATTAAAAAAACCATCTGAACTATACTGACTAAGACTTTTAGTATGTTTCGAAGGTAGTCGAACTGTAATAGAGACCTTCCCTGCATCACAAGCAGGAGGAATAACAAATTGAGCCCTCTGTCCAGTAGGAAAGGTTAATGATACCATGGGCTCAGATTCTGTAATTCTTTGTCCAGTATTGCTCTCATTCACTACAGCTGTACAAAATTGCCGTGCTCTATCAAAATTTAAACTTTCAACTTCAACTTTTTTCCATCCTTGGGATGTTTCTAAAAATACCTCACCTGGTTTATTGATACAAATCTCAGTTACATCGGGATCTTTTAAAAACGGTGAAATACCCAAAATTTCATATTGATAATTTAAAAAATCTGTAGAAATACCTGAATTTAATTCTTCCATAACAATTATGAATATACAA
The DNA here is from genome assembly GCF_001814135.1 of Neisseria sp. HMSC067H09. Classification (NCBI taxonomy): domain Bacteria; kingdom Pseudomonadati; phylum Pseudomonadota; class Betaproteobacteria; order Neisseriales; family Neisseriaceae; genus Neisseria; species Neisseria sp. HMSC067H09. The sequence continues at coordinate 1,084 of NZ_KV814861.1, forward strand.
ATAAAAATAAAAATTATATATTAGGTGATATTGAAATAAAGTCGATCAAGTCTGCCTAAAAAATTTCTTTAGGCAGACTGAAACTAATTGACCCATTTATTATTTAATTACCGAGCTAAAATCAATATCTTTTGCAGTGTAAATATTAATTAAACTACCTTGCTCAATAGTTACGGTATTAGGTCTGGCATTATTACGATCTAATTGGTTAATTGCTAACTGTCTTAAAGTCTCAGCAGTTTCACTTTCATAAGGATTCTTTACTGTTGATGTTGATGTCGTAACAGTTTTACCTTCTGGCCCATATTCTGATGCAGCATATTTAAAAGCATCAGAAATCATACTAATCATTAATGCAGAACCTAAGCGTGATGGCCAATGTGACTTAAATTTACCTACATGACCTGCTGCTCCTAAATTATCGACACCAGGGGACTTAAGATTTACATCAACCCCATCTGGTGTAATTATCCTATCCCAAATAACACCTAGACGGCCACTTGTCGGATTGCTAGAACCATATTGCCCCATAACCTTAGATCCTTTTGGCAATAACATATATTTGCCAGTAGAGGAATAAACTGGTTCGGTAACAATACATGAAGTAAAACCAGGAACCTCTGAAACAATTTTTGTTTCCAAAATGCATCTTAAATAGGTCCCCTGAACTAATAATTTATCTTTATTATGCATATGATGAGCAACAGTAATTTCAGCAGTGGCTGTTTTTTCCGAATCTCCCTCTTGCACAAAGGCCCCGTCAGATCTATTGTCAAATTTACTACTGTCCCCATTAGCTCCTAGCCCCTGCATTTGATAAGGAACGTCTGTTGCAGTTGGATAGCTTGGAGCTATTTGTTCCGGAGGTTCTGGTTCTGAAAGTACTGAAGTCACATTATCAACAGTTGACAAATCCGATATACCGGATTGATTGTTAGCATTAGCTCCTTTTTCATCGATCAAAGGAATAACTTGTTGACCCGCATTAACCTGCAGAGGATCAGGCGGAGGCAAGTCAGGGATGCTGACAACTTCTGCTCTTACTGGCTGTGGCTCCTCCTCTTCCTCACTGAAAAGATAATAAACAAATGCTCCTAAAGCAGTCATTCCTAACCCTGCTAGAATGATGAATAGAATAGCTTTTTTATTTACTGCCCTGCCTACAGGACTATTTAATTTAGGTGCATTTTCTTCTAAGCTTGCTAGTTGCTGCTGTTCATATTGGCTCTGATATAAATTTTTTTTATTTTCAGCGTTATTATGCTGAGTATCTTTTTGCATAAAGTTATCATTATAATTTTCTGACATTATCAATTTCTCCTTAAGCCAACAACATCATTTCCATGTCGAAGAACTAAAATAGGATAAGTACCGTGAACGATAATAATATTACCTTCCACATTACTATTTAATATGAACTCTTCAGAGTTCTCATCTTTTCTACCATAAATAGTAGGAAAATCCCCTGTGAATTTTCCTTTATTCAAGTGGATATACGTGAATCTTCCATCATCATAGACTTTCAAAGGCATAAGCCATTGAGACTTTTTGTCTACTGCGACATCATAAGCGGTATGATAGTACCTTGAGGGATCAAATTTAAGGCTATAACCTGCTAAAGACTTTAACTGCAAACCAAAATCTATAGAGTCAGGATATTTAAATTTAATCTGATAATTAACCCCTTTTTCTGTTGCTTCTGATAGTTTTTTCCAATTTCCTTTAATAACTTTTAATTCAAAAATATATTGATGGGATTGGGTGCGGACAATCAAATTTGTATCAGCCGTTTCTGTTTTTGGTCTTAAGTAAAAGACATTTTCTCTCCTAGCGAGATCCCAACTACTTGATAAACCGGAACCAAAATCTTTAACAACCTCTCTTGGATCTAATTCTATTTGAGTTACCAGCCCCAAAGTTGTATAAACAGGGTATGTTTTATTTTCATCAAATAAATACTCTTGGATTGGCGCTGCATGCAAGTCCATATGTAAAATAGATGATGATAATGCGGTGGCTAAAATTGAGTAATGTTTAAATTTTTTGAACATTATTTACTTTCCCTATTGAACGATAGAGGTAGGCGCGGAAGCACTCTCTGCAACATTTCGTGTAAAACTTTTACTAGACTCAATAGATTCTATCTGTGTATTTGAATTTGAAGGGATTGGATTGGAAACAAGCGGATCATTTGTAAACTCTTGATCAGGGACTGCGCTAGCATCAGGATCAACCCTATAAGACAATACTTGGAAACCAAGAGGATTTTTTAACCGATATTTTTCATCCATTTTTAAATTTTCATTATAAGTATAGGTTAAAGTTGCGACATTACTATCAATAAATTGTGAGCTGCCTGTACTTTTATTAAAAAGGAAACGTTGGAAACGAACTGTAGCACTTGGATTGCGGCCATCAACTCTACCACTATCATTTAAAACGATACTGAGTATCTTAACACGTATGGATTGAGCAGAACCATATAGATTAAAGGGGCTATTAGGATTACTTTTATTCATCAAATTACGATAGGAATCAGAGACATTGGGAACTGACATAGAATAAACAGTCGCCCAATCGTTATCATAAATAATTTGACTATCAAAAGATTCTCTAGCAATGATGAAATGAGATATATTACTTTTATTAATTGCTTCGTTTTGAGTAATAGTCATATTATTCCAGTTACTTGTTAATTTTGCTACTGTAGATTGTCCCGTATAGACATCTGCCATAACTAAATAAGGCACTTTCTCTTTTAAAGGAAGAACATAAAATATTCCTCCTAATAAACACAATGATGAAAAAGTAGAAATTCCAGCAATTATCCATGCTCTTTTTTCACTTTTTTTTCTTATATCAACTAATGTATTTTCAAAGTCTATAGACTTTTTCAAACTCATTTGAACATTTTGATCTTCTGTAAATTTTTTTTTGTTAAACATAAACATTCCAAAAAGAATTAATATAAAATGATTTGATTATTTACTTTTTTGCCCTGACATTAGACAAAGTAGCATTGTTAACTCCATTTAATTTTCTATGAGCCATAATTACGCCATTTTGAATATAGAAAACCATCTCTTTATCTGAATAGAGATTTGTCAATTCATCCAATGCAACTCGCAATTCTACTGTCCGGATATTTTGAACTTTTTTATATAGAGTGAAATCAGATGGATGATCATATATCACAGGCATTTTAGCCGTTTCCCCCCATCTCTCTAACAAACCTTTTACGGTAGAATCCAAACGAGTTATCTCATAGAAATGTGGTTTTATTAGTGGAATCTCGGTAATTTGATCAGATAGCTGGTTCATAGGTTGCCATGATTTTGGAAAATCAGGAGCTGAATGAGAAGTACATCCTGACATCAGCATTAATGTACCAATTGCAAATGGCAAAACTCTAGAGACATTCATTATTTTAACGCCTTTAATTTAATTAAAGAAATTTTAAGAAATTAAACAAAATTTGAAATTTTACTTTTATTGTAAAGCAATATTAACAGATGATATTTTTTTGAAATATCTTGTTAGGCATTCTAGTGTGTGATAAATTCTGCGTCAATACATTACCTAAAATATTTCCAATCGTCATGATTTTTGCTTGTTCTGGCTTAGCCGTTTCGCCAACTATAATGCAACATATAGTTCGCATTGAGTCATCAGGGAATCCATATGCTATAGGCGTAGTTGGTGGGCGTTTACAACGTCAACCTAGAAATATTAATGAAGCCATTGCTACCGCCAAGATGCTTGAAAAGAGGGGTTACAATTTTTCACTTGGAATCGCTCAAATCAATTGGTATAATCTGAGAAAATACGGTTTGCATACATATGAGCATGCTTTTCAAATATGTCCCAATCTCAAAGCTGGGTCACTAATATTAAAAGAGTGTTTTAACCGCTCAGGAGATTGGGGAAAAGCATTTAGCTGTTATTATTCCGGAAATTTTGTGACAGGATACAAACATGGTTATGTGCAAAAAATTTTTGCATCAATGGGTCGGGTCGTTCATTCATCTTCATCAAATCTAAAAAACACGCTCGCTTTGCAAAACAAAGGGGCAATAGTTGTTTCTCATAATTATGACTTACTAAAAAAAGAATCATCAAAAGACTCCCAAGAGTCTTTTCAGAATGGTACTATAAAATCAATTAAAACTAAGGTGGGAGAGAAATTACCCCTCCAGAAAGGTTCAGGTATTGACATTGAAAATAATATAGATAGTTCATTTGTTTTTTAAATTCTTATTTTAATATTCTTCAATATGTTATAGTATTTTATATTATATAGAGTGATTTCACATGAAAAATTCAGTATTACAAAAAAAAACCTGGCTTAACACAGAAAATATTGTTACAGCTACTTTTGTTGCAGTAACCATACTGGCTTCTACAGCCGGATTTGCAGATGACTTGAACTTCACTAGCAAAGAAGGAGGGGCTTGTACATTCATTAGAAATATTCATACTGTATTAAACTTGATGTCTGTTGCTGTCGTAACCATTGCTATTATTTTTGCAGGTTATCAAATTGCGTTTGCTCATAAGCGTATTTCTGACGTAGCTCCTATCTTGATTGGTGGAGTTTTAATTGGTGCAGCAGGTCAGATTGCTAAAATGTTGGTTGGCAGTGCTGACTCATGCTCTGCACAAACCGCAATGATTCACCAAGTTATGCAATTCTTTTCATAAATTTTATATGTAAAGTTTCATATGCAAAAAAATATTGTTTTTCGTGGATGTACTCGACCTGCTTCGTTTTTAGGTGTGCCATATATTCCTTTCTTCATTGGTGCAGGATCTGGATTGCTAATGGGTATGTATTTCAATATGTTTTTTCTATTGACTATACCCTTTATTGTTATGATCATGCGACAGATGGCAAAACGTGATGATATGATTTTTCGTCTTCTTGGCTTACGTTTTAAGTTTCGTACGAAGGTACGACATCGTGAAGAGTTTTCAAATGTATGGTGCTTTTCCCCTAATGAATATCGGCATCCACCTAGAACAAAATAGATAAAGTAAATCAAGCTCCGTACATGTATCTAGGAATACATTTGGAGCTTGTATTCATCCTAAATAAATATTTTAAATAATCTTACGAACAAAAATGTTTACTCCTGACGCATCTATTAGTCAATTCATACCACTTTCTACACACGTCTCACCCACAGTCATTAAAACGACTGGTGGAGATTATCTGACAACATGGCATCTTGCTGGACTACCGTTTGTTGGCAGAGAAGAATGGGAGTTGGAGCATAAGCACAACACCTTCAACCGTCTTCTTCAATCTCTCAGAGCACCTGACTATGCCAACGTCTCTTTTTGGGTACATGATATCCGTCGTCGCCATGGTATTAATCTCAGACCAAAATTTAATGAATCATTCAATCAACAGCTTTCTGACTACTATTTTCAACGGTTATCTCAAGAAAAGCTCATGAATAATGAGCTCTACCTTACACTAATTTACCGTCCCGTTGTTGATGGAAAAAAATTGGCTGACAAATCTAGCAATATCGATCGACTTAAAGCTGAACAGGAACAGGCTGTTTCAAAGCTGGATGAATTAGCAACTAATCTTGAGGCTGTTCTAAAAGACTATTTACCTTATCGTCTTGGTATGTATGAGGGAGGGAATGGAATTCTATTCTCTGAAACTTTGGAGCTATTTGGATATATTCTTAATCGTGTAAATGAGCCTGTCCCTGTTCTCTCTGCTCCTGTATATAACTACCTACCATTAAGCCGCCACCTATTCTCATCAAAGACCGGGGATTACGTTGTGAGGACTCCCGAAAATAAAAATTACTATGGTGCTATGCTTAATCTTAAAGAGTATCCTGACGGTACTTTCCCTGGAGTGTTGAATGGTCTCAAATATTTGGATATGGAATATATTGCCACACACAGTTTCAGTCCAATGAGCCGCTATGATGCAATGAAAACCCTTGAACGTACCCGAGGAATGATGATTTCCTCTGGTGACAAATCTTTTACACAAATTGCCGAACTAGATCATGCGATGGATCAGCTTGCTTCAGGCAATTTTGTATTGGGTGGGTATCACTTCAGTCTAGCGGTTTATGCTGATTCCCAAGAACAACTTTACCAAAATATTGCGGCTGCCCGAGCAGAACTCTCTAATGCTGGCTTTGTTACAACTAAAGAAGATTTAGCTATCTGTTCTGCATACTATGCACAACTACCGGCTAATTGGAAATACCGTACCCGTATAGCTAACTTGTCTTCATTGAATTTTCTCGGTCTTTCTCCTTTACATAACTTTGCCACAGGGAAACGTGACCGTAACCCTTGGGGACAGTGTGTTACTGTTCTTCAAACGACTAATGGCCAGCCTTACTACTTCAACTTTCATGCTACACATGAAAGTGAGGACTCTGAAGGAGAGAAAGCTATTGCTAATACCATGGTAATTGGTAAATCTGGTACAGGTAAAACAGCACTAATTAATTTCCTCTTGAGCCAAGTTCAAAAATATGATCCTAAACCTACAATTTTCTTTTTTGATAAAGACAGAGGTGCGGAAATCTTTGTCCGTGCCTGTGGTGGTACCTATATGGCTTTAGAAAGTGGGCAACCAACTGGTTTTAATCCATTCCAATGCGAAAATACTGAGGCAAATGTCCAATTTCTCTGTAATCTTATGAAACAGCTCGGAGGCAAAGATCACTACTCTGCTTCTGAAGATGACGATATTCTTCGTGCCGTTCGAGCTATATTGGATACGCCACCACAATTGCGCAGCCTATCTAACTTCCAGAAATCGCTGCCAAATACCGGAGATGATTCGCTCTACGCAAATATTCGAAAATGGACGCGTGGTAATAGCTTAGGCTGGGTATTTGATAATCCTGAAGATAAAATTGATTTTGAGGATGCTAACATTATCGGCTTTGATTACACTGATGTAATAGAAAATCCACAAGTACGTGATCCTGTCATCGGTTACCTCATTCATCGAATGGAAGAGCTGATAGATGGTCGTCGCTTCATCTATGTCATGGATGAGTTCTGGAAAATTCTCGATGGTGAAGGAGGTTTGAAAGAGTTTGCAAAAAACAAGCAAAAAACCATCCGTAAACAAAACGGTTTGGGCATTTTTGCTACTCAGTCACCCGAAGATGCGCTTAAAAGTGATATTTCCGCAGCACTAATTGAGCAAACTGCTACTATGATTCTACTACCTAACCCGAATGCCGATAAAAAAGACTATATCGATGGTCTCAAGCTGACGGAATCAGAATTTCAAGTAGTTAAGAGTTTAGATGAGCGAAGCCGATGCTTTCTTGTCAAACAAGGTCATGCTTCGGCTGTATGTCAACTCAATTTACGTGGAATGGATGATGAACTGGCAGTGATCTCTGCAAGTACGGATAATATCGATATTATGGATCGGATCGTGAAGGAAACAGCGAAGGAGAATAGAGTATCTATCGAAAAAGTCTCACCAGAAATGTGGCTGGAAAAATTTTATACGCAGCGTAAGGGTTCAGGCAAAAAAGCTGCCATAGGAGTACTCCGTAACGGAGAGTGATGAAATAGATCCGCCTGAGAAGTTTCAGGCGGATCCGTCTAAATAAAATTTTTAAGCAAACCTATGGCAAAGGATACGACACATGAAAACGGTAAAAATGAAAAACAAAAATAGATCGAGACAAATTGCATCGGCAATAATTGCGTCTATTATGCTGATTCAGGCAGTTCCGCCTGCACACTCGACAGGTATTCCCGTACTTGATGGAGCGCAGCAGTTTCATGCTGCGATTATGCGAAAATGGGAAATGATAGATAAATGGCAGGCGCAACTAAAGAATTGGAAAAACCTTCTTCGAAAAGGTCTTTCTAAGGTATTGGGAATTGATTTAAGCCCTAAATTTTCAGAACAGGACTTAATTATTTTATTGGAAAAAAGAAGAATACGCTGTAGTAAATTAAAAAATAGCAAATCTGAAGCGTTGTGCTCTAAGATGATTGATTTAGAGATTGAAAAAGTTGAAACTTTTATGGCAAGAGAAAAATGGGTACAAGAACAGTTGAGAATTATAAACCAGAAAATTCAGAGACATTCAGATGAACTTAATAGCAAAAATAATGCGGGCAAATTAGAATCTAGGGAGCAGGATATTGAAAATAATATGCAACATGTGAATAATATGATGCAACTATACGAACATAAAATCAAACTTATTGACGAAAAACTCGAATGGATGCGCAAGGCACGTATTGCTATAGCCAAAGAACAACTTACTGGCAGCAATATTGCGTCAACTAGCGCCAAGGCTAGTGCGATAGCATGGCTAAAAGAAGAAACTCATAACGTTCGTACTGACGCTGCTAATCTCCGTAACGATAAGACAATAGATAATAAAATAAAGAAGATAATAAAATAAAGAACAAACTTAAGAGATAAATGTATACTCATATAAAAGCTGCTAACTTTGTGGCAGTATATAATTTTTTTAAAATAAATATTTAATAATAAAGAGAATTAAATACCATGAATGGACTAACTGAACTTTTCCTTTATTCAAGCATAAGAGATTACATATATGCCCGAATAGAATTTTTTACAGAACATGTTTTATCTCAAAACCTGAAACTGGCAATAGCAACCATACTTGGATTACTTACCGTTTGGGTAATGATACAAGGATATTTAATGGCGACTGGGAGAAGTCAGGAAGGGATTAAAGGGTTTGTATTTAATCTAGGAAAAAACTATCTCGTTATCCTTGTTGCGCTTAGCTTTGCTGCAGGAGGTAGCTTTAGTGTACGTGCAATGACGGATAAATTTACTGACAATATTTCAGAGATAATGTCAGGTGATGCAAAAGCAGGAAGTGTCTGTCTCACACGAACCAAAGGTAATGTCGCTACAGGAAATACCCTCTCTTGTAAAATAGATCGCAATCTCACCGCAACACAAGCTATTATGGGGGTAATGAACTCTATTGACACTGCTGATGACCCTGTATTAGAAGAAAACATTGCTAATGCCAAATGGTTCGCGGGTATCGGCTCGGCAGGACCTAGTGTGGTTGCTGGTTCGATGTTGATTATATTCCGTATTGCCATGGCTTTATTCATTGGATTTGGTCCTATATTTATCCTTTGCCTTCTTTTCAAAAAAACCGCTCCGTTATTTCAGAAATGGTTGTATTATGGATTGGCGACTATATTTTCTGGAGTATTGTTGGGAGTAATGGCAGAAATCTCCATGGATTTAGCAAGCAAGGTGGCTACAAGTTTATTTATCACAGATACCGCGTCATATATCATAACGGGAGAAGGTGCGGCGGGTGTGATGCAGGCAGCAACACAGCAACTCGGTTTAGGACTTATTCTTTCTACCCTATTGATAATAGTCCCTCCTATGGCAGGTTTGTGGTTCAACGGTATGATGGGAAGTTTCACGCCATATTCAGCATTTAGTGGTTGGAACCCGCAGTCTGCGTCTTCCGGCGGTATGGGTGGGTCGAGTCAAGTTGCGGGAGCGCTGCCTCCTGGCATAGCAGGTGGCGCACAACCCACACCAATCCGACAGCAACAAAATTCTGCTTATAATAATACTAATACAAATTCAATGGCACCGATAAATAATACGATTGAATACGTAAATAACTCTGAAACAGGCACTAATGTAAACAGTAATCAAGTGAAAACCTTTGAGCAGGCGAAGCAATCTGCTGTAAAGGTCAACACTACATCAAAAGATTAACAAAATTTTTATTCCTTATTTATATTTATTTAGGAAGGAAGAAGGAAAATGATGAAAAAGCAACTTTTTCTACTCTTTTCGGTTTTACTGGGATATTCCGAAATTTCTTTTGCATACGACCCAACCCGCGGAGCGCTGCAAAACGCGCCGGAATTGCGTAGTTATGGTTATAACCAACAAGATATTTATAATAAATATCACCCATCGGTGAATGTCGGTAATTCTTATAACAATAACGGTAATTCCTATAACAATAACGGCAATTCCTATAACAATACGAATCCGGTTATTATCCACGTGCCATCAAAGTACGGAGCGATAGTGTTAAATAACAAAACCGGAATTATTACAGATTCCGTAAATGAGGATTCATTGGAGCAAGCTAAGCGTGTCGCCATCCAGAGATGTGAAAAAAGGGGGGCTGGTAAATTTTGTAAAGTTCGTGATTGGGTTAGGAACGGCTGTCATGCGCTTGCTACAGGAACGAAAAATGGTCTACGTTTTCTTTCGAAAGGGAATTCTAGTACGGAAGGAAATTCAGAAAGGTTGGCTTTAGAAAATTGTAGTTCTCGAAATTACAAAGAGTGTGTAATCATTGTCCCTGAACGTTGCTCCCTTCCAAACGACTGATTACAAAATTTACTTTTATTATTTTTGGATATTATCTATGAAAATGAAATCCTTTTCTGCTTTTGTTTTAACTACAATTCTGATTCCATTATCTTCTTTTTCTACTTTTGCTTCAGGTAATAGCGCTTTCAAATTACTGACAGGCGACAAAAAATATGCCTGCGAAGCGATTACCTGCCTGACTTCGCCAACAACACCTCCTACCGAGTGTCGCCCGTCTTTGCATAGGTTTTACTCCATCCAGTTTAAATACGGACACGACACAATCAGTGCGCGCCGAAGATTCCTGCAGCAATGTCCTGCTTCCCGAGAAAAAGAGATTGCTGCTATTATTGAAGTAGTTGTTCATAAATAAGATATTTCCTCTCAATCAGTAAAAAGGTCGTCTGAAAATTTGAACTGCACCCCAAAAGTTGGACATCCCCTC
>NZ_KV814862.1:0-4368 GCF_001814135.1 Neisseria sp. HMSC067H09
GGGGATGTCCAACTTTTGGGGTGCAGTTCAAACCGAATTTGAGGTTTCAGACGACCTTTTTTTGATACGGGTACGCAGTTTTTAGCGTTCCTTTCAGTTTTCTTGTAAAGAAACCGTCTGTTTGGCGAGGGGAGCAGAATGTAGTGTCGTCAACTTCTTCGTCAAGATATTCAAAATCACACCGTAGGCCGGCAGGAAGAAGAGGGTGCAGATAGCGAGTTTGAACAGATAATCGACAAAAGCGATGCCCTGCCAGCTTGCCGCCATAAATTCATCGCTGCTTGCGTAGAAGGCAATGGCGAAAAATACCAATGTATCCAGGGCGTTGCCGATGACGGTTGATGCGGTCGGGGCGATCCACCACGCTTTCAGACGACGTAATTTGTTGAACACAAAAATATCAAGGATTTGTCCGAGTGCGTAAGCGGCAAAGCTGGCTAAGGCGATGCGTCCGACAAAGGTATTGAATTCGGATAGCGCGCCTAAGCCTGTCCAACTGCCGTCGTGGAACAAAACGGAAAAGATGTAGGAAAGCAAAAGGGCGGGGAACATGACCCAAAAGATAATTCGCCGTGCCAAGTGCGAACCGAAAATGCGGACGGTCAGGTCGGTGGCAAGGAAGATGAAGGGAAAGGAAAACGCGCCCCAAGTGGTGTGAATGCCGAAAATTTGGAAGGGAAACTGTACCAGATAGTTGCTGGCGGCAATGATGAGGATATGGAAAAGCACCAGCCAGAAGAGTGCCTTCTGTTGTTGCGCTGTTGTAAATTCGTACATGGAAATCTTTCGGAAAGGCTTTCAGACGACCTTTTTGTGAAAAAGGTCGTCTGAAAATGCGTAAAAGGGGATGGATTATTGGCTGTCGTGTTCAAACAGGCGTTTGCGTGCCAATGCTTCGAACTCGGTACCTGCCTTGCCGTAATTGGCAAAAGGATGAATGGCGATGCCGCCGCGCGGTGTGAATTCGCCGAAAACTTCGATGTATTTCGGATCCATCAGGGCAATTAGGTCTTTCATGATGATGTTGACGCAGTCTTCATGGAAATCGCCGTGGTTGCGGAAGCTGAATAGGTAGAGTTTCAGGGACTTGCTTTCCACCATTTTGATGTGCGGGATGTAGCGGATGTAGATGGTGGCAAAGTCGGGCTGCCCGGTCATGGGGCAGAGGCTGGTGAATTCGGGACAGGCGAACTTGACGAAATAGTCGTTGTCGGGATGTTTGTTGTCGAATGCTTCGAGAATTTCGGGAGCGTAGCCGGTCGGATATTGGGTTTTTTGATTGCCCAAAAGAGAGATGCCTTGCAGCTCTTCGGTATTGCGGGACATGAGGGTTTCCTTAGTTTTTTAATGTGGGAGGTTTTCGAACCACGAAAGGCGGATTGTAATATAAGGCAGGGGTGATGTGTAACCTTTATGCAGCATCGGGGATCGTCTGAAGATATTCGCAATTAAACGATTTGAATTGTAAACGCAATTTTAAAAAATGATTAAAAATGTAATTTTTCAAATGATTGCTTTATTTTCAGCTTATTTCTGTCAATTGCGGGTAAATGAGGCTATGTGGTAAGAACTAAGCAGATGTTTGAAAGTTCTAAGAGTCGGTTTGATGGAAGACAAAAATGGGTAGTTCGCTCGAATGCAAATAATGTTTTATGCATAAAAAGTACCACTCGTTATTAACTTTAACCGATTGTCAGATTTTCATCAGAAGAATAGTCAATTAGATTAGTATGTTCACATAAAATAAATATTTGGTATTTTGATTCAATGATTTTTTCATCGTTGCCCTCGTCGGAAGAGCGCAGCGATTGAAGTTGGTAATTAAGAGGAATAAACCATGAGTTTTTCACAAACCGATTTGACCACGGCATTAAAAACCCTATCTGACCGCCTGCCTCAATTTTCCGAGCAGCAGACCAGGGCTGGACGGATGTTGCGAGTCGTAACCGAACGCCTCAGTTCGCATCTGAATGACAATCTGAAAGTATATGGTATCAATGAAAACCTCTGGTTTGCCTTGATGGCGGTTTACGTCAGCCCGAACAGTGAAATTTTGCCATCACGCTTGAGTGATTTGATGGATCTGACCCGTACCAGTGCAACCCGATTGTCGGACGAAATGGTTAGCCGAGGCTGGGTTGCACGCTATATCAACCAGCAGGACCGCCGTCAGATTGTGCTAAAATTGACCCCCGAAGGTGAGGTTTTTATCCAAAAAGTATGGCCGCAGGTTTCCAGTACGAGCCAAGAGGCTTGGAAAGATTTCACCAATGAAGATTACAACCAGTTGCAATATTTGTTGGGTAAGCTGCTGCGCCGGCTGGAGGGCTGATAAAGCGGATGCAGGATGTGGCGGATACCGATGATAAAACGGAGTATTCCATGAAAGCCAATCCCTACAAACAGGGAATCTGTATCGCTACCGCCATTCTACTTTCTGCCTGCGCTCAATTCGGTAAACAGGCTCCTTTGGAAGAACCTACCAATTACGGGCTATCTGAAGGTAAGTCTGCAGCCATGGTTCAAGATGCGTGGTGGATGCAACTGAACGACCCAAAACTTAACCAATTAGTTGCACTCTCTATCCGTAATGCTCCCGATTTGCGTATTGCTAAGGCGCGCTTCGAACAAGCACAAGCGCAGCTGGGAATCACTGAAGCCGCAAGCAAAATGCAAATCGGGTTGTCCGTGCGAGGGGTGGGAGCATATGTTGCCCCTAAGCCTTCATCTGGTCATATTGATACTGATCATACCTTATTATTGGCAAATACTGCTTTACAGGGTACTTGGTCGTTTGACTTCTGGGGTAAAAACCGGAAACAGGCCGCATCAATATTAGGAAAGCGAAAGGCCATTCTATACGAGGCTCATCAAACGCGTATTGATATCGCCAATGCGGTTGCATCACAATATTTCACATGGCAGATGTTGTTAATACAACAAAATCTATTATCCGAGCGTATGGAAACTGCAGACAAGATGCAGCAACTGATACGCAGAAGGATTAATGCCCGCCTGGCTTCTGCAGAATCGCTTTATCCGGTTGAAATGCAACAGCAAAGTATGCAGTTGGAAAAACTGGAGTTGGAGCGCCGAATTGCTAAAGTGCGTCATGCTTTAGCAATATTAAGCGGGATAACCCCTGACGGTTTATCTTTGTATATAACTGAAAAAATGGCAGCAGTTCCTGTTGTTCCAATCAATAAAATCCATGCAGATTTATTGGGCGCCCGCCCAGATATTGCGGCACAAAAAGCTATGTTGGAATCTCGGTTCAATACGGTTAAAGCGACAGAAGCTGAGTTCTATCCCAATATAGAACTCAAAGTTTTGGCAGGTCTGGCACATATTGATGCTTTTAATGTTGTACGAGGGCGTACATCGGGTATGATCGGCGTACTTCCTGCCTTAAATCTGCCAATTTTTACTTCAGGAGCATTGCAATCTAAGTTGGCAGGGCGGCGTGCCGAATATAATGAACAGGTAGCCCTTTATGACCGTACTGTTTTAAATGCCATGCGTACTGCTGCCGATGCGGTTGTTGACTATCAAAATATGCAGAAACGACAAAGCATTTGGGAGAAAATGCAGGAAACTGCAGAAAGAACAGTCCGTAATGCGAATAGTCGTGTCAATGCGGGATTAGATAATGGTCTATCTGCTCTGCAAAAACAGAACGAACTTCTCCAATTAAAAATGCAGAAAGCACAATATCAAGCTGAGTCATTGATTGCATGGAGCAATTTAAATACCCAATTAGGCGGAGGGTTTAAGCTTGAACCTTTGGGACGGAATGTCTCAAAAAAAAGTACAGGTAAAAAGATACGCTGAGGAAATTAATGGCAGCTTGTTAATCAAGCTGCCATTTTTGTTTTCTCTTGATTGCTAATAGAGTATAAGTGGATTGGTAAAAACTAGGGAATGTAAAGACAGTTTTATAGAAATGCCAATATGATCCTCAACCAACGTATTATATTAGTTTTCCCTTTGGTGTATTTGAACCATAGGGACAGATTGTTTAGGAGCGATGACTAGGTTTCAAATCATGTTTTGCTTGAGAAAAACACAAAACCCGTTACTTAAAAGCAGCGGGTTTTGTGTTTTTCGGTTTTGAGTATCTGATATAAGGGGAACAGTATGTCTCGTATATGCGCACTCCAATAAGATAGGAAAATGAAGAGGGGGATCGTTGTTTAATGACTCGAAGCAGGACGGCATCCGAGTAATTGGCATTATATAATAATAGTAATTATTATCAATAACAAATTTTTAAAATTAAGATAACTTTTTGAAAGATATGAAAATTATTTTTTGGGGTTGAGTGAAGGCCAAAGTATAGTAAATTAAAATCAAAATAGGACAGTAGCG
>NZ_KV814863.1:0-38000 GCF_001814135.1 Neisseria sp. HMSC067H09
TACTGTCCTATTTTGATTTTAATTGACTATAAATCCAGCATGTCATCAAATTCCCTCATCCCCGCGCAGGCGGGAATCCAGAACGTAAAGTTAAAGAAACCGTTTTACCCGATAAGTTTCTGTGCGGGCGGGCCTGGATTCCCGCCTGCGCGGGCATGATGGTATATTTTTTGAATTAATATAAAAGGTCGTCTGAAAACCGATTTTCAGGCTTTCAGACGACCTTTGCCTTCTTTTTACGCCTTATTTTTTAAACATATTTTTAATAATGCCCATCACGCTGCGGGAAATGGCGTTGGTCACTTGGCGGTTGATTTGGCTGCCGATAGCGTCGGCGACGTTGTAGCCCAAGCCCTGTCCTGACTTTTTACGTCCGCCGCTCAAGCCGCCGAGCAGTCCGCCGAGTATGCCGGGGTCGGCATTGGCGGCTTCTTTTTCAGCGGCTTTTTGCGCTTTTTCCTGCTCTTTTGCCGCTGCTGCCGCCTCTTTCTCCGCCGCAGCCTGACTGTCGGCTTCGGCTAAGGCTTCAAAGGCGGAATAGTTGTCCACCATGTCTTTATAGGTCGGATACAAATCATCGTTTTGGAACAAGCGGTTGCGCTCTTCGGCGGCAAGCGGGGTCAAGGAAGATTGCGGCGGCAGGACAAGCGCGCGTTCTACCGGTTCGGGCATACCTTTTTCATCAAGGAAGGAAACGAGTGCTTCGCCGACACCCAGTTCGGCAATCGCTTCGGCAACTTTGATATTCGGGTTGCTGCGGAAGGTTTCGGCAGCGGCCTTGACCGCTTTTTGGTCGCGCGGCGTGAATGCGCGCAAGGCGTGTTGCACGCGGTTGCCGAGCTGTCCGAGGATGGTGTCGGGCAAATCGAGCGGGTTTTGGGTCACGAAATACACGCCCACGCCTTTGGAACGGATCAGGCGCACGACTTGCTCAACTTGCTCCACCAGCGCATTGGCGGCGTTGTCGAACATCAAATGCGCTTCGTCGAAGAACATCACGAATTTCGGTTTGTCCAAATCGCCGACTTCGGGCAGGGTTTCAAACAATTCCGCCAACATCCACAACAAAAACGCGCTGTACATACGCGGCGAGCGCATCAGTTTTTCCGAATTAAGAACGTTGATGACACCTTTGCCGTTGTCGGTCTGCATCCAATCTTGCAGGTTGAGCGACGGCTCGCCGAAGAATTTTTCCGCACCTTCGTTCTCCAACGTCAAAAGCTGCCGCTGAATCGCGCCGATACTGGCGGCAGAGACGTTGCCGTATTGCGTGCGGTATTCCGAAGCGTGGTCGGAAACGTGTTTCAGCATACTGCGCAAGTCTTTCAAATCCAGAATGTGCCAGCCTTTGTCGTCGGCGACTTTGAACACAAGGTTCAACAAGCCTTCCTGCGTGTCGTTCAAATTCATCAAACGAGCCAGCAGCAGCGGGCCCATTTCAGAAACGGTTACGCGCACCGGAATGCCGGTTTCGCCGTAAACATCCCAAAAGCGCACGGGGAAACTTTGCAGCCATTGCTCGCCCAAGCCAAACTCGGCAATGCGTTCGCCCACCTTGCCGCTGGCAGCACCCGCTTGCGCGATGCCCGACAAATCGCCTTTGACGTCAACCAAAAATACGGGAACGCCCTCGCTGCTGAAGGCTTCCGCCATACGGCGCAGGGTCACGGTTTTACCCGTACCGGTCGCCCCGGCGATCAAGCCGTGGCGGTTTGCCATTTTGCCTTGGATTTCAAGTGTCTTATCGCCCGCGCGCGCGATGGGGAATGTCGTCATGAAGGTTTCCTTTGATTGGATGGTTTGAAAAATAAGGTTATTTTCTTATGTTTCCACACACAGGGCAACAGATAGGCAGAAGGTCGTCTGAAAAGTTTTCAGACGACCTTTTACTATAAATAATTCAAACAAAAAGCGCGAACCTTACGATTCGCGCTTTTTTCAGACGACCTCAATTATTTCTTGTCGTCTTTTACTTCTTCAAAGTCGGCATCTACTACGTCGTCGTCTTTCTTGGCTGAAGACGGCTCGGCTTGTGCGCTTTCGCCTGCTTGGGCTTCGGCTTGTGCCTGTGCGTAAACCATTTCGCCCAGTTTTTGGCTGGCTGTACCCAGCGCTTCGGCTTTGGCGTCGATGGCGGCTTTGTCGTCGCCTTTCACGGCTTCTTCGGCTTCTTTCAACGCAGCTTCGATTTTTTCTTTCTCGGCTGCGTCGAGTTTGTCGCCGTAGTCGGCCAAAGATTTTTTCACGGAGTGAATCAGGGCTTCGGCCTGGTTGCGGGAAGCGACCAATTCAGTCAGTTTTTTATCTTCCTCAGCATTGGCTTCGGCATCTTTCACCATGCGTTCGATTTCTTCTTCACTCAAACCTGAAGAACCTTGGATGGTGATGTTGGCGGCTTTGCCTGTGCCTTTGTCTTTGGCGGAAACGTGCAGGATGCCGTTGGCGTCAATGTCGAAGGTTACTTCGATTTGCGGCATGCCGCGCGGTGCGGGTGCGATGTCGCCCAAGTTGAACTGACCCAAAGATTTGTTGGCGGAAGCGCGTTCGCGTTCGCCTTGCAGTACATGGATGGTTACTGCGCTTTGGTTGTCTTCGGCGGTAGAGAACACTTGCGACGCTTTTGTCGGGATGGTGGTGTTCTTCTGAATCAGCTTGGTCATCACGCCGCCCATGGTTTCGATACCCAAAGACAGAGGGGTTACGTCCAGCAGCAATACGTCGCTGCGGCCGCCGCTCAATACTTCGCCTTGAATCGCTGCGCCTACGGCAACGGCTTCGTCAGGGTTCACGTCTTTGCGCGGCTCTTTGCCGAAGAAGTCTCTCACGGCTTCTTGTACTTTCGGCATACGGCTTTGACCGCCGACCAAAATCACGTCGTCGATGTCGCTGGTGCTCAAGCCGGCATCTTTCAATGCGGTGCGGCAAGGCTCGATAGAGCGGGCAATCAGGTCTTCAACCAGGCTCTCGAATTTGGCGCGGGTAATTTTCATTGCCAAGTGTTTCGGGCCGGTTGCGTCCATGGTGATGTACGGCAGGTTGATTTCGGTTTGCTGGCCGCTGGACAATTCGATTTTGGCTTTTTCGGCAGCCTCTTTCAGGCGTTGCAATGCCATCACGTCTTGTTTCAAATCAATGCCTTGGTCTTTTTTGAACTCGGCGATGATGTAGTCGATGAGGCGTTGGTCGAAGTCTTCACCACCCAAGAAGGTGTCGCCGTTGGTGGCCAATACTTCGAATTGTTTGTCGCCGTCGAGGTTGGCGATTTCGATGATGGAAATATCGAAGGTACCGCCGCCCAAGTCATATACGGCTACTTTGCGGTCTTTGTTGTCGCCTTTGTCCATACCGAATGCCAAAGCGGCTGCGGTCGGCTCGTTGATGATGCGTTTTACATCCAAACCGGCGATGCGGCCTGCGTCTTTGGTGGCTTGACGTTGGCTGTCGTTGAAGTAGGCCGGAACGGTAATTACGGCTTCGGTTACTTTTTCGCCCAAATAAGATTCGGCGGCTTCTTTCATTTTACGCAGGACTTCTGCGGAAACTTGCGGAGGAGACAGCTCTTTGCCTTGCGCTTTCACCCATGCGTCGCCGTTGTTGGCTTTGATGATTTCGAAAGGCATGGATTCGATGTCGCGTTGGACTTCTTTGTCTTCAAATTTATGACCGATCAAACGTTTTACAGCGTAGATGGTGTTTTTAGCGTTGGTTACGGCTTGGCGTTTGGCGGGTGCGCCGACGAGGACTTCGCCGCCGTCCAGATAAGCGACGACAGACGGCGTAGTGCGTGCGCCTTCTGCGTTTTCAATAACTTTGGTTTGACCGTTTTCAGAGATGGATACACAAGAGTTGGTTGTACCTAAGTCGATACCGATTACTTTTGCCATATTGATGTTGCTCCTAAAAAGATTTTTCTAAATTAATAATTGTGTGGAACATTTTGTTCCGTTGACCTGTAAATAAGGTTGCCCGATATTTTTTCAAGGGTTTTGTTGAAATTTTTTTTATATAAAATTCAAAAAGCTAAACTATTTATCCACAGGATGGTATTTTGTTTTTCAGACGACCTTGTCTTTCTTTTCTGATTGGGCATCATCGGAATGATTTTCCAAAAGTGGGATTGGAGCTTGAGGGACGGGGAAGGGTCGTCTGAAAATTTTATGCTTGATAAACTTTATCAAGCGGTGCCTTCAGGATTCTTGTTTCGCCACGACAACCATTGCGGGACGTAATACGCGGTCGGACAGGGTGTAGCCTTTTTTCATGACGCTGACGATGGTGTTCGGCTCTTGCTCGCTGACGACCGCCTGCATCGCTTGATGTTGGTGCGGGTCGAGTTTGTCGCCGGGCTGCGGGTTGATTTCTTTGATGTGCGTGGCGTCAAACGCTTTTTGCAATTCGTTCAGCGTCATTTGCACGCCCATTTTCAGCGCGTCGAAATTGCCGCTTTGGTCGAGCAGCGCCATTTCGAGATAGTCTTTGACCGGCAGCATTTCGGCGGCGAATTTTTGTCCGGCGAATTTGTGCGTATCCGCGATTTCCTGTTGATGGCGGCGGCGCAGGTTTTGCTCGTTCGCCAAACCGCGCAGTTCGCTGTCTTTCAACTGTCCTTCCAACTCGGCGATACGCGCCTGCAATTCTTCGTAAGTCGGCGGTTCGGCAGCTTCGGGTTGTTCGGTATTGGGGTTTTGGGCGGCTTCTGCGTTTACCGTCTCTTCGGCTTCGTGTTGATATTGTTCGTGATGTTCGCTCATTTCGTGCATCCTTTGGAATGGTTTGAATCGAATGCTACTTTATATAAGGTCGTCTGAAAAAACTTCAAGCACACGGAAACCATCATAAGCATATTCCGCAATGCGCTATCGCAAATCGTTGATAAAAGGTAAGATACACCGATACCATCCTATTTTCAGACGACCCCCGACATGAAAAAAGACCACCTGAACACAACCGATTTCAACCTCTGGCATACCATCCGCGAAGAAACCGCAGCCGCAGCCGCAGCCGAGCCGATGCTGGCGAGCTTTTTGCACCAAACCGTATTGCGCCACGATTCGCTCGATTCCGTCCTTGCCTACCACCTTTCCAGCAAACTCGGCAGCCCGATTATGGACGTGCGCGCCCTGTTTGAAATCTACCAGCAGGCATTGGGCAGCGACGCGCGCATCAGCAATTGCGTCGAAGCCGATTTGAAAGCCATTTACGAACGCGACCCCGCGTGCGACGAATATTCGCTGCCGCTCTTGTATTTCAAAGGTTTCCACGCCATTCAGGCGCACCGCATCAACCACTGGCTCTATCAAAACGGCCGAAAAACGCTGGCGTATTTCCTGCAAAATCGTATGTCGGAAGTCTTCGGCGTCGATATTCACCCCGCCGCCCGTTTCGGTCATGGGCTGATGCTCGACCACGCCACCGGTTTCGTTGCCGGCGAAACCGCCGTGTTGGGCAACAATATTTCCATCCTGCACGGCGTAACGCTCGGCGGCTCGGGCAAGGAAGGCGGCGACCGCCATCCGAAAATCGGCGACGGCGTGATGATCGGCGCGAACGCTTCGATATTGGGCAACATCCGCATCGGCGACAATTCCAAAATCGGCGCAGGCAGCGTGGTCGTTGCGGACGTACCGTCGTCAATCACCGTCGTCGGCGTGCCTGCCAAACCGGTGGGGCGTTCGGTCAAAACCCCATCGGCGGACATGGACCAGAGTTTGCAGGGTACGGCGATGGATTTTGTGATTTGAACTGAATCGCCTGATAAGGCCGCAGATATAGTGGATTAACTTTAAACCAGTACGGCGTTGCCTCGCTTTAGCTCAAAGAGAACGATTCTCTAAGGTGCTGAGGCACCAAGTGAATCGGTTCCGTACTATATGTACTGTCTGCGGCTTCGTCGGTCTTGTCCTGATTTAAATTTAATCCACTATATTAAAAGGTCGTCTGAAAACCTGATGGATAAGGTTTTCAGACGACCTTTTTATATACGGCTGACACGCTTATTTTTTTGATACGACGCCCGCTGTTAACCGCCATTCCTCATAGGATTGAATCTAATTTTGAATTGAAGATTTCCGATGGATTCCCGTCTGAGCGGGAATAATGCACCAATAAATATGTTGTCTCTAAAAATCAGCTTGGCAGCCAGAGTCGGTATTGGATGTATAAGTCAGCGTTATTGCCCCGATACTGCATTCCGTTCGTTGCTGCGCAGGCGTTCCAAATGGTTTTTGACTTCCTGTACTTTTGCTTCGGTAAACAGGTTGGCGATATTTTTCCAAATGCTGTGATAACCGTAGGGACCGTGCTGCATTTCGGCTTTTGCCTCTTCAATCTGCCAGCCTTGGTAAAGGATGCGGTACATTCCGGCAATCAGCCCCGTCCTGTCCGCACCGTGGTAGCAATGGATGAGGACTGCGCCGTTTTGTTGCTGTTTTTCAATCAGGTACAGGATTTCGGCGATGTCTTTAGGTTTGACGTTCCACGACAGCAGCGGGCGGTTGATGATGTTGATGCCGTATTGCTTGAGATAGTCGTCGTCATTGCGGTCGAAAAAGCGCAGATTGACGACGCTTTTGATACCCTGCTGTGAAATGGTTTCGCCGTCCTCGGGGACGGGCTGTTCGCTGCGGTAGAGTTTGTCGTCGATACGGTAAAGGTTGGCATCTTGCTTGACGGATACTGCCCAAAGTCGGGTATTCATGGTTCGTGTTTCTTGAGTGGACGAGGCTTGGCAGGCGGCAAGCAGGAAGGCTGAGAAGATAATCGGTATGGTTCGTTTCATCATAGGGATGGATTCAAAAGGTAAAAAGGTCATCTGAAAAAGGAATCTGTTTTCAGACGACGTGTTTGATGTTTGAGAAAATCGCTTTATTCCCATACGTTCGCCCGCTCGACCTCTTTCCACGCGTCGAGAATCAGGCTGCCGTCGTTGTCTTTCAACAGCGTCGCGTCGGAAAGCATACGCCGCCAGGTGCGGGCGTTTTTCAGGCCGTGCATCAGCCCGAGGCTGTGGCGGACGATGTGGCGCAAGATTGTGTCGCGTCCGGCTTGGATTTGGGCTTGACTGTATGTGTAGAGGCGCTGCACCAAATCGGCGTATTCAATCAGGCTGCGGGTATCGCCGTAAAACAGCCTGTCCCATTCGTGCATGACCATCGGGTTGTGATACGCCTCGCGTCCGACCATTACGCCGTCAACGTGTTGCAGGTGTCCGGCGATTGCTTCGTTGGTGGTGATGCCGCCGTTGATGATGATTTCCAGATCGGGAAACTCTTTTTTCAAGCGGTAAACGTAATCGTATTTCAACGGCGGAACGTCGCGGTTTTCTTTGGGGGAGAGTCCGTCCAGCCATGCGTTGCGGGCGTGGACGATGAAGGTTTTGCAAGCGGTTTTGTCGCGCAGCGTGCCGACGAAATCGGCGACGGTTTGGTATTCGGTCTGCCTGTCGACGCCGATGCGGTGTTTGACGGTAACGGGGATTTTGACCGCGTCCTGCATGGCGTTGAGGCAGTCGGCAACCAGCATGACTTCGTTCATCAGACACGCGCCGAACGAGCCTTTCTGCACGCGCGGGCTGGGGCAGCCGCAGTTGAGGTTGACCTCGTTGTAGCCGTATTCTTCGGCGGCTTTGGCCGCTTTCGCCAAATCGGACGGGGCGCTGCCGCCCAGTTGCAGGGCGACGGGCTGCTCGCCTTCGTTGAACATCAAAAAGCGGTCTTTATCGCCATAAACGATGGCACCGGAATTGACCATTTCGCTGTAAAGCCATGTGTTGCGGGTAATTTGGCGGGCGAGGTAGCGGTAGTGGCGGTCTGTCCAGTCGAGCATGGGGGCGACGGAAAGGCGGCGGGACGGGAGGTTGGTTTGAGACATTATGTAGTGTGTAAACAGTGTTTCAGACGACCTTTGTTCTTGAAGGTCGTCTGAAAAGGAAACGGATTAAACGGATGCCAAGACGGCGGAAAACTGATGCTCCAGTTGGCTTTATAGCAAAGCTTAAGGTTGCTTTTGCTTTTCTCCGACGATTTGTTCAAATGTGCGGATTAAGCTTGAAGCGATAACCTCCTCGCTAAACTCCGCCAAACAATCTCGACGCAGTTTTTCATGATCGAAGCGTCCGCGATTTTCATACATTTCAATCAATGCATCGGCAAGCGCGGGGATATTTTCGGTCGGCACCAAAATACCGTTCTCGGGCGTAACGATAGATTGCGGACCGCCGCACATGGTGGCGATGACGGGCAAGCCCTGAGACAACGCTTCAATAAACACGACCCCGAAGGTTTCCGTGCGGCTGGCAAGGACGAAAGCGTCACTTTGGCGCATCAAATCTAATACTTCGTCCGTAGTGAGCGCGCCGAGGAAGCTGACGGCATGCGTAATGCCCAACTCTTGTGCCAAACGGCGCAAATTGGCGGCTTCCACGCCGTCCCCGCCGATTTTCAATTTGAGGAAAGGATATTTTTCCAATGCTTTCGCAAAGGCCGGCAGCAGGAGGTCATGCCCTTTCAGATGGCGCAGATGCGAAACGGTACAGAAGGTGTAGTCTTGGTTTCCTTTATCGGGAAACGTGAAATCCCGTGCGAAATTGTCGCCCAGTACGTTGGGCAGGTATTCCCATTCCAAACCGTATTTTTCCTTCAGCAGGCGGCTGAAATCGCGGCTGACGGCAAAACGCGCGGCACTATGTTCGGCAGCGAGGCGCATGATCGGCCATTGGTGAGGCCGTATGAGGTTGCGGGTAATGGTGCTACTGTGTTCGGTAATGACGTAGGGAATACCGTAAGTCTTATAAATTTCGTAAGCGAGGATGCCCGCGTAGTTCATGGAGTGTGCATGAACAATATCGGGGCGGCCGTTTTCACGCACATACCGCGCAAATGCCTTCATCCCCGCGCGCACCCAGCGGATGCGGTCCAAATCAATAACAGGAAAACGGGGGAAAAAATACATACTGTCGTAAGCGTAGGTATTCAACCCGCCCTGATTGTGTTTCCGGATGCCGTACGGACCGGTAAAAATAGATTTGGTATGGACGCGCAAATAGCGGAACATCGGCGCAATCACCCCGACTTTCAAACCTTTTCGCTGCAAGGCTTGTGCTTGAAGACGGAAAAAGATTCCGTCCACATCGGTTTCAGTTTTGGGATACCAAGAAGGAATAACGGCAACGTGCATGAAAAAACTTTCGTAATAATCAATCTGAGGTCGTCTGAAAAAACATTCGCCGTTTTTAGACGACCTTTTTAATAACCGGGTAAAACCTACTCCCCCGCCACGGTCATGCTCTCGATCAGCACCGAACCGATTTTGTTGGAAGAGCGGCGCAGCGCGTCGTTGGCAGTGCCGACGATGCCGAGGTACATATCCTGCAAGCGGCCGGCGATGGTGATTTCTTGGACGGGGTGGCTGATGATGCCGTTTTCCACCCAAAAACCTGCCGCGCCGCGCGAGTAGTCGCCCGTGATGGTGTTCACGCCCTGCCCCATCAGTTCGGTAACCAACAATCCTGTACCCATTTCTTTTAGCAAATCGGACTGCGTTTCGTGCGTATGGTGCAAATAAAGGTTGTGCGCGCCGCCGGCGTTGCCCGTGGTCTGCATACCGAGTTTTCTCGCGCTGTAACTGCTGAGAAAATAACCTTCGACAATGCCGTCGCGGATGACGAAACGCGGCTGCGTGGCGACGCCTTCGGAGTCGAAATAAGTGCTGCCGAAGGCGCGGGGAATGTGCGGTTCTTCGCGCAGGCTGAGGAAATCGGGCAGGACTTTTCTGCCTATGCTGTCAATCAGGAAACTGCTTTGGCGGTAGAGCGCGCCGCCGCTGAGTGCGCCGACGAGGTGTCCGATAAGCCCGCCTGCGACGGTGGTATCGAAGAGGATGGGATAGCTGCCTGTCGGGATGCTGCGGCTGTTCAGACGACGTAAGGTGCGCTCGGCGGCGGTTTTGCCGATTTGCTCGGGGCTGTCCATGTCTTGATGGCGGCAGGCGGCATCGTACCAGTAGTCGCGCTGCATGCCGTTTTCGTCGGCTGCGACGATGCTGCACGAAATGCTGTGGCGCGTGCCTTGTTGGTGGGCGGTAAAACCGTGGGTGTTGCCGTAAACGTATTGGTAATGTCCGGTCTGAACGCCTGCGCCTTCGGAATTTTCGATGCGTTCATCCGCGCTCAGGGCGGCTTGTTCGCATTGTTTTGCCAACTCGATGGCGGCTTCCGTGCTTAAATCCCATTCGTGGTAACGGTCGAGGTCGCCGACGTGTTGCGCCATCAGTGAAGCCTCTGCCAGACCTGCGCAATCGTCTTCGGCGGTGTAGCGGGCGATGTCAATGGCGGCTTTGACGGTGTCTTGCAAGGCTTTTTCGGAGAAGTCGGCGGTGCTGGCGCGGCCTTTGCGTTTGCCGACGTACACGGTAATATCCAGCGATTTATCCTGCTGGAACTCGATTTGTTCGATTTCGCCCAGCCGTACGCTGACGCTTTGTCCGATGGATTCGCTAAAGTCGGCTTCGGCAGCCGCCGCGCCCATGTTTTTTGCCAAATCCAAGGCGTGTCCGCATAAGCCGGTCAGCTCGGAGGCGGTGTGGTTAAACAGCATAAAAGGTTTCCTGACAGAGGTTTGCGGCATTTTAACCGTTTTCAGACGACCTCGGCAAAAATACCGCCGCCGGAAACAAAAGGTCGTCTGAAAACGCCGTTTCGACAGGGCGTTGACGTGAAACCTGCCCGAACGTGCTAAAATACCCGAAACAAAATTAAAGGTTTATCAAAATGTTTGAAAACGAAGAAGAATGGGTCAGCAAAACCCAAATGAAAAAGCAGATGAACGATTTGCAGGCTTTGGGCATGGAGTTGACCAAACTCTCGACCGATACGCTGAAAAAAATCGGCTTGGACGAAGACTTGTACGAAGCCGTCGTTACCTACAAAAAAATCACGTCCAACGGCGCGCTCAAACGCCAAAGCCAATTCATCGGCAGGCTCATGCGCGACACCGACCCCGCGCCCATCGAAGCCTTCCTCGCCAAACTGCGCGGCGAAAATACCGCCCACAACGCCTTCTTGCAACGCGTCGAACAAGCCCGCACGCGCCTCTTGGCGGACGACAACGCAATCACCCAATTCATGGCGGACTTCCCTCATGCCGACGCAGGCAAATTACGCACCTTAATCCGCAACACGAAAAAAGAGCAGGAACAAAACAAACCGCCGAAAAACTTCCGCGCCCTCTTCCAAGAAATCAAATCCGTCATGGAAGGCAGTCAGAGCGATTCGGAAGAAACGCAGGACTGGGAAGAATAAATATCGGGGTCGTCTGAAAACGGGTTTGGGGTTTCAGACGACCTGTTTTCATACTTCCGGATAAACTTTATCATCAGCCCATAAAAGTCGTCTGAAACCGCCGTTGCCGTCATTCCTGCGCAGGCGGGAATCCGGGTCTCTGCATTGCGGAAATATCTCAAAGCTGCTGCAACTTCAAATTTCCGAATTCCCAGCCGTACGGAAATAACGACGGTAGGTTAACCATCAATACCTGACGGAAAAACAATATCTGCCTGCTTATTTTAATTTACAGAAAAAGGTCGTCTGAAAACGGACTTAGCGGGTTTTGCTAACGTTTTCAGACGACCTTTGTTCAAACGCTCTGGCGTTTATTCAGTCCTTTTAGTCAGAAACGGCCATCAGGCTGGCGTTGCCGCCGGCGGCTGTGGTATTGACGCTGCAAGAAATTTCTTCAAACACTTGCAGGATGTCCAAGCCTTGTTCGGACGGGAGGATGCGGATGAGTGCGCCGTCGCGTTTTGCCAGCTCTTGCTTGCGGCTGCTGTCCAGCGGGCTTAGGGCGGCGACGTGGTGCACGCCTGTGCTTTCAGGTTTGCTGTTGACTTGCAACAGGCCTTCGAGGTCGGCGGTGTAAGAGGCAAGCGGGCTGTCGGGTTCGACGACGGTTACGATGCCTGCGGCGGCAAGTTCGGTCAGGGCGCAGAAGGCTTGCAGGAGGCTGCCGCCGTGTACCCAGATGCGTTTGGGCGCGCGCCAGCTCATGGCGTTGCGTTCGCCGGTCGGGCCGACCAAGACGGATTCTGCTTGGCGCAGGGTGCGGATGCGGGCGTGTCCCAATGCTGATGCCGCTGCTTTTTTCTCTTCCGCATTAAACGGCAGCTTGTGAATCAGGGCTTCAAGGCGTTTGAGCGCGGCTTCGTCCGCTTGTCCGATGCGGCTCAACGGCGGGGCAACCCATTCGGGGATGCGGGTCAGTTTTTGCAGATAGAACGAACCGCCTGCTTTCGGGCCTGTACCTGACATACCGTGTCCGCCGAACGGTTGTACGCCGACGACGGCGCCGACGATGTTGCGGTTGACGTAAACGTTACCCGCTTCGATGCGTTCGCGGATGCGTTTGACCGTACCTTCGATACGGCTGTGTACGCCGCTGGTGAGCGCGTAACCTTTGCTGTTGATTTGGTCGATGATTTGGTCAAGTTCGTCGGCACGGTAGCGGACAACGTGCAGGACGGGACCGAAGACTTCGCGGGTGAGTTCGTTCAAGTTGTTGAGTTCGAACAAAATCGGCAGCACGAAAGTGGATTTCGCAGGATCAACATCGGAGGCGGCTTTGACTTCGTGGTAAGACTTGGCAACGCCTTTCATTTTGTTGATGTGCGATTGCAGGTTTTGCTGCGCTTCGGCATCGATGACGGGGCCTACGTCGGTGGTGAGCTGAACGGGTTTGCCGACGACCAATTCGTCCATCGCGCCTTTGATGATGGCGAGCATCTTGTCGGCAACATCTTCTTGAACGCAAAGGATACGCAGGGCGGAGCAGCGTTGTCCCGCGCTGTCGAAGGCGGAGTTGAGCACATCCAAGCAAACTTGCTCGGGCAGCGCGGTAGAATCGACAATCATGGCGTTTTGACCGCCGGTTTCGGCAATCAATACGGGGCTGTCGTCGCGTTTGGCAAGGGCTTTGTTAATCAGTTGCGCCACTTCGGTCGATCCGGTGAAAATCACGCCGCCAATACGCGGGTCGCCTGTCAGCGCTGCGCCGACATCGCCTGCGCCGAGCACAAGTTGCAAGGCGGAAGTCGGGATGCCTGCTTCGTGCATCAGGGAAACGGCGTAGCTGGCAATCAGGCTGGTTTGTTCGGCAGGTTTGGCGATGACGGTGTTGCCTGCCGCCAATGCGGAAACGACTTCGCCGGTAAAGATGGCGAGCGGGAAGTTCCACGGGCTGATGGCGACGATGGCGCCGACGGCTTTGGCGTCTTTGGGCAGGGTGTTTTCGGCTTCGCCTGCGTAGTAGCGGCAGAAATCGACGGCTTCGCGCACTTCGGCGACGGCGTTGTTCAGCGTTTTACCCGCTTCGCGCACGGCAAGCATCATCAGCGCGGGGGTGTGCTGTTCCAGCAAATCGGCAAAGCGGCGCAGGCATTCGGCGCGCTCGGCGGCTGGCGTCGCGCTCCATTCAGGAAACGCGGCAACGGCTGAACCGACGGCTTCTTGGGCAAGCGCGGCATCGGCAAAGCTGACTGTGCCGACGATGTCGTCGTGGTCGGCGGGGTTTTTAATCGGTTGCGCTTCGCCGACATCGCGGGCTTTACCGTTGATAATGGATGCGGCGTGGAAGTCTTGCGCGGCGGCGCGGTTGAGTTTTTCTTGAAGCTGTTGCAACACGGTTTCGTTGCTGAAATCGACGCCTTGGGAATTCAGACGACCCCTGCCGTACAAATCGCGCGGCAGCGGCAAGGCGTTGTGCAGGTGGATGCCTTGTTCGGCGATGGTGTCGAACGGGCTGCGGATCAGCGTGTCGATGCTGATGTTTTCATCGACGATTTGGTTGACAAATGACGAGTTCGCGCCGTTTTCCAACAGGCGGCGCACCAAGTAGGCGAGCAGGGTTTCGTGCGTACCGACCGGGGCGTACACGCGCACACGGCGGCCTAAGTTTTGCGGGCCGACCACTTGGTCGTACAAGGTTTCGCCCATGCCGTGCAGGCATTGGTGTTCAAAGTCTTTGCCTTTGCCCATTTGGTAAATCGCGCCCAAGGTGTAGGCGTTGTGGGTGGCGAATTGCGGGAACACTGCGTCTTGCGCGTCCAGCAGTTTGCGCGCGCAGGCGAGGTAGGAAATGTCGGTATGGACTTTGCGGGTGTAGGTCGGATAGCCGTCCAGACCGTCCACTTGCGCCCATTTGATTTCGCTGTCCCAGTACGCGCCTTTAACGAGGCGGATCATCAGTTTTTGATTGTTGCGGCGGGCAAGGTCAATCAGATAGTCGATGACGAAGGGGCAGCGTTTTTGATATGCCTGAACGACAAAGCCGATGCCTTTGTAACCCGCCAAATCGGGGTCGGAAACGAGTGCTTCCATCAAATCCAAAGACAGCTCCAAACGGTTGGCTTCTTCGGCGTCGATATTGATACCGATATCGTATTTTTTACCCAAAAGGAACAGCTCTTTCAGACGAGGCAAGAGTTCGCTCATCACGCGTTCGTGTTGGGCGCGCGAGTAGCGCGGATGGATGGCGGAAAGTTTGACGGAAATGCCGTTGCCTTCGTAAACGCCTTGTCCGGCGGCATCTTTGCCGATGGCGTGAATGGCTTGAACGTAGTCGTTGTAATAGCGGTCGGCATCTTCTTGGGTGTAGGCGGCTTCGCCCAACATATCGAAGGAGAAGCGGTAGCCCATTTTTTCGCGCTCTTTGCCGTTTTGCAGTGCTTCTTCAATGGTTTGTCCAGTAACAAACTGCTTGCCCAACAGGCGCATGGCGTAGTTCACGCCTTGGCGGATCAGGGGTGCGCCGCCTTTGCTGACGAGGCGGTTCAGAGCCGAACCCATCTGCTTGTCGCTCGGCGCGGTCAGTTTGCCGGTAATCAGCAAGCCCCATGCGGCGGCGTTGACGAACAGGGACGGGCTGTTGTTCAAATGGCTTTTCCAGTTGCCTTCGGAAATTTTGTCGGCAATCAGGCGGTCGCGCGTCGCATTGTCGGGAATGCGCAGCAAAGCTTCCGCCAGACACATCAGCGCAATGCCTTCTTCGCTGGAGAGCGAAAACTCGTGCATCAGCGCATCCACCCCGCTGGCTTTGGTGCGGCTGGCACGAACCTGCGTAACCAAACGGCGCGCGAGTTCGGACGCCGCCCGACGCTCCTCGTCGCTCATCTGGGCGCGTTGCAGCATATCCTGAACGGCTTCGATTTCGTCGCGGCGGTAAGCATCGGTAATCGCTTGGCGCAGTGGCGTTTGTGTCGGAAAAGCAAAGTCAAACATTTTAAGGTTCTCCAAAGTTTTTATGATGATTTTCAGACGACCCCATCCCTTTTCGAGGTCGTCTGAAAAGATTTAAAGCATATAGATAATATCTTAATAAATTTATAAGGGCCGGACAAGCAATTTATCTCAAAAACAGGATTTTTTGCTTTGATAAAAAGCAGATAAAGTCCAAAGAGTGCATTATCCGCATGAGCATCAATATAAAAATAAAACCTGCCTTCCCGTATAAAAATTCAGACGACCTGCGGTCAACGGCAGGTCGTCTGAAAACACTTATTTCGCCTCGCGGTATTCTGTATCCGCTTTTTCAAAACGTTCTTGGATTTCACGAGACGGCTCTTTGTCGGTCAGTGAAACCAGAATAGCGATAATCAAGCAGGCGATAAAGCCGGGGACGATTTCGTACATAGTCCAAATACCGGTTTCATGTGCAGCCAAAGCCGGTTTTTTGACCCACTCCGCCCACGCCACCACAGTCAGCGCGCCGGCAATCATGCCCGACAAAGCGCCGTATGCCGTGATGCGTTTCCACAATACCGACAGAATCACAATCGGACCGAACGCCGCGCCGAAACCTGCCCACGCATAAGACACCAAGCCCAAAACTTTACTTTCGGGGTCGGACGCAATCAGGATGGAGATCACAGCAATCGCCAACACCATCAGACGACCCACCCACACCAGCTCTTTTTGCGGCGCATTTTTACGCAAAAAGCCTTTGTAGAAGTCTTCGGTAATCGCGCTGGAGCAAACCAAAAGCTGGCAAGACAAAGTGGACATGACCGCCGCCAAAATCGCGCTCAAAATAATGCCTGCAATCCAAGGGTTGAACAATAAAGTAGAAAGCGCGATGAAGATACGTTCGTGGTTGCCCTTCATGGAAGCGGTTTGGTCGGGGTTTGCACCAAAATACGCAATGCCGAAATAGCCGACCGCCACTGCGCCTGCCAGACACAACACCATCCAAGTCATACCGATGCGGCGTGCAGACACCAGTGATTTCGCGCTTTCAGCCGCCATAAAGCGCGCCAAAATGTGCGGCTGACCGAAATAGCCCAAGCCCCATGCGGCGGTGGAAATAATGCCGATGACGGTCGTACCGGCAAACAGACTGCCGTATTCCTTGCCTGTACTTGCGGCAACATTTTGAATTGCGGCAGACATTTGGTCTGCACCGCCCAGACCCAAATAGACCATTACCGGCGTCAAAATCAGCGCAAAAATCATCAAAGAAGCTTGCAGCGTATCTGTCCAGCTTACCGCCAAAAAGCCGCCCAAGAAGGTATAGGCAATGGTTGCACCCGCACCCAGCCACATTGCCTGATTGTAAGTCATGCCTTCAAACAGGCTTTGGAACAAAGTTGCACCCGCCACAATGCCCGAGGCGCAATAAATCGTGAAGAAAAACAGAATAATCAGCGCGGAAACCACTTTCATCAAATGTCCGCCCGCGCCGAAGCGGTGGAAGAAATAATCAGGCAGCGTCAGCGCATTGTTGGCATATTCGGTATGTACGCGCAGACGGCCCGCCACCAAAAGCCAGTTGAAATACGCGCCGATCACCAAACCGATGGCAATCCAAGCCTCATTCAAACCGCTCAAATAAATCGCGCCGGGCAGACCCATTAAAAGCCAGCCCGACATATCGGACGCACCCGCCGACATCGCCGTAACAAACGGACCCAAGCTGCGCCCGCCCAAAATATAATCATCGAAATTGCGCGTGGAGAAATACGCGGCCAGACCAATCAAGAGAACGGCAATCAGATAGATTGCAAAAGTGATATACATGGGATTCATGTACTATTCCTCATCTAAAACTTCAAAATCACGGGCTGATGAAATTGCAGGCAATCCACGCCCAAACATTTTTCTAATTAAAATACAGCGGAAATTCTCGCGTTTTTACGGATACGCGGAACAAATCATTTTCAATTACAACAAGATAAGTAAAAAAATCCTATTGATTTGTAAATAATCCAATCCAGCATACCGTAAAAATTCCCACTTGCAAAGGCAGCGCAAACAGGTTCACCGCACAATGCGGACACGCCAATCAAAATACCATGTAAAACAAAATATTATGAAAATCTATTAAAAAATCTTGTTTTCAAACCTTGAAACTATCTTTCCTAATACCAAAACAATCCGCACAATTTTTCAGTAGTTAAACAACACCCAAAACGGACCAACCCAAATTCCGCCTTAAAACCACCTTGCTTCATTTTCAGACGACATTTTCAAAAACCAGCCCGCCAACGGCCTGCCGTTTCCTATATAATTCCCGCATTACCGACTGTCGCGCAATATCAATATATCCTCATGAAACGGCTCAAACGCATCAAAACCATCCTCCGCACGCTTTACCTCTACCGCCTCGCCGAGCTGTTTGCCGCGCTTGTCCGTCCGGGCTGGGCGCGGACGCTGTTGAAAATGCTGCCGCAGTCGTCTGAATTTGAAAACGAACCGCCGGCAGTGCGCCTGCGCCTTGCCTTAGAAAGCTTAGGGCCGATTTTCATCAAATTCGGACAGGTTCTGTCTACGCGCCCCGATTTGATTCCGCATGATTACGCGGTCGAACTGGCAAAGCTGCAAGACAAAGTCCCGCCGTTTGACGCGCAGCTTTCACGCTTGCAAATCGAAAAATCGCTGGGGCAATCCATCGAAACGCTGTACGCGGAATTTGAAACCGAACCCGTCGCCAGCGCGTCCATCGCCCAAGTACACAAAGCCCGCCTGCATTCGGGCGAACAAGTGGCGGTCAAAGTCTTGCGCCCCAACCTTTTGCCCGTTATCGAACAAGATTTGTCGCTGATGCGTTTCGGCGCGGCTTGGGTCGAGCGTCTGTTTGCCGACGGCAAGCGTTTGAAACCGCGCGAAGTGGTGGCGGAATTCGACAAATATCTGCATGACGAGTTGGATTTAATGCGCGAAGCCGCCAATGCCAGCCAGCTCGGCCGCAACTTTCAAAACAGCGATATGCTGATTGTGCCCAAGGTGTTTTACGACTACTGCACCAGCGACGTACTGACCATCGAATGGATGGACGGCACGCCCGTATCGGAAATCGCCAAACTCAAAGCTGACGGCATCGATTTGCACAAACTTGCCGATTACGGCGTGGAAATCTTCTTCACGCAAGTCTTCCGCGACGGCTTTTTCCACGCGGATATGCACCCCGGCAATATTCTGGTCGCCGCCGACAACCGCTACATCGCTCTTGATTTCGGCATCGTCGGCACGTTGACCGACTACGACAAGCGCTATCTCGCCATCAACTTCCTCGCCTTTTTCAACCGCGATTACCACCGCGTTGCCACCGCACACATCGAATCGGGCTGGGTACCCGCCGACACGCGCGCGGAAGAATTGGAAGCTGCCGTCCGCGCCGTGTGCGAACCGGTGTTCAACAAACCGATTTCGCAAATCTCCTTCGGTTTGGTGCTGATGCGCCTGTTTGAAGTCAGCCGCCGCTTCAATGTCGAAATCCAACCGCAGCTTGTGTTGTTGCAAAAAACGCTGCTCAACATCGAAGGCTTGGGACGGCAGCTTGATCCCGATTTGGACTTGTGGAAAACTGCCAAACCGTTTTTGGTGAAATGGATGAACGAACAGGTCGGCCCCAAAGCCCTTTGGCGCAACCTCAAAAACGAAGCCCCCGACTGGGCGCAAATCATCCCTTCCCTGCCGCGCAAAATCAATGCGCTGGTTGACGAAAACCGCCAGCAGGAAATGCGCGATGCCTATATCCATTTGGTCAAAGTACAGCAGCGGCAAAGCATGTGGCTGGGCGTGATTGCGATTGTGTTGCTGCTGATTTTGCTGTTTGATTAAAAATCCATATACACAAAAGGTCGTCTGAAAACGAAGTGGTGGTTTTATAAAAACCCGCCACTCTTGTTTTCAGACGACCTTTTTATTATGGATTTAAATAAAACGCCTGCCGAAACCGTAGCGTAGGCTTTACCTACGAAAATCAGGATATTTTGTCCATCGCCCAAAAACAGAATAGACCGATATGTTTCTCGTGGGCAAAGCCCACGCTACTTTTCTACTCGTTACCAAGGTCGTCTGAAATCACGGATTGCAGCCAGGCAAGCCCGTTATACCCGTTTTCAGACGACCTTCTATTGCGAGTTTGAAAACAATACCCGCCGCAGCCGTAGCGTGGGCTTTGCCCACGAAAATCAGGATATTTTGCCACTCGCCCCAAGCAAAATAGACCGATATATTTCTCGCAGGCAACGCCCACGCTACCTTGTCCCTTCATCATCGAGGTCGTCTGAAAACGCCAACCGTTCCCACCGCATAAAAACGCGCTTTTCAAACGACCTTTACAGTTTTTGAGTCATTCCCCGATATGCTATAATCCGCCGTTAAACTTTTATCTTTTCAGGAAAAACCATGAGCTTGAAATGCGGCATCGTCGGCCTACCCAACGTCGGCAAATCCACCCTCTTTAACGCGCTAACCCAATCGGGCATCGAAGCGGCGAACTATCCCTTCTGCACCATCGAACCCAACGTCGGCATCGTCGAAGTACCCGACCCGCGCATGGCGGAGTTGGCGAAAATCGTCAACCCGCAAAAAATGCAGCCCGCCATCGTCGAGTTCGTCGACATCGCCGGCTTGGTTGCGGGCGCGAGCAAAGGCGAAGGCTTGGGCAACCAGTTCCTCGCCAACATCCGCGAAACCGACGCCATCGTCAACGTCGTGCGCTGCTTTGACGACGACAACATCGTCCACGTCGCAGGCAAAGTCGATCCGATTGCCGACATCGAAACCATCGGCACCGAGTTAGCCCTTGCCGACCTCGCCAGCGTCGAAAAAGCCATCGTCCGCGAAGAAAAACGCGCCCGCTCAGGCGACAAAGACGCGCAAAAACTGGTCGAGCTGTGCAAAAAACTGCTGCCGCATCTGGACGAAGGCAAACCCGTCCGTTCTTTCGGTTTGGACGCTGAAGAACTCGCCATGCTCAAACCGCTGTTCCTGTTGACCGCCAAGCCTGCCATGTATGTCGGCAACGTTGCCGAAGACGGTTTTGAAAACAATCCGCACCTCGACCGCCTGAAAGAGTTGGCAGAAAAAGAAAACGCGCCCGTCGTTGCCGTTTGCGCCGCGATGGAGAGCGAAATCGCCGAGTTGGAAGACGACGAAAAAGCCGAATTCCTTGCCGAAATGGGCTTGGAAGAGCCCGGCCTCAACCGCCTGATCCGTGCGGGCTACGACCTCTTGGGCCTGCAAACCTACTTCACCGCCGGCGTCAAAGAAGTCCGCGCCTGGACCATCCACAAAGGCGACACCGCCCCGCAAGCCGCCGGCGTCATCCACACCGACTTCGAACGCGGCTTCATCCGCGCCCAAGTTATTTCCTACGACGACTTTGTCTCACTCGGCGGCGAAGCCAAAGCCAAAGAAGCCGGCAAAATGCGCGTAGAAGGCAAGGAATATGTCGTGCAGGACGGGGATGTGATGCACTTCCTGTTTAACGTATAAACCCAATGCAACAGGTTTTCAGACGACCTCCCGATACTTTTTGAGTCGGGCAAGGTCGTCTGAAACCTGTTCTGAACAATTATTCGGGTTCACCTTGCCATGGAAATGGAAGCGTATAAAAACTCAAACCCGATTAAGCCCTATCTCATTAATTATAAAAATAAAATATTAAGCCCACATCTTAAAACTATCACCTGAGTTTTCAATCTAACTACCCAATCAAACCGACACTATCAACAATTATTCTAAAGCAGCCCACCCATACACCCTACACCCGATTTGAACAACCAGTAACCCTTATAAAATTATCTTTCAGACGACCTCTGCATTGCCGGCTCTATTTAAAGTAAAAATATTATGAGTAAAGTCTTATCTTACCGTCCTGACATTGATACATTGCGCGCCATGGCCGTCTTATCCGTCGTAGCTTTCCATATCGAAAAGAACTGGTTGCCGGGCGGTTTTCTCGGTGTCGATATTTTCTTCGTGATTTCAGGCTTTTTGATTACGATGATTATCCATCGTGAAATGAGTCAGGGAATTTTCTCTTTTAAAACGTTTTATATCCGCCGCATCAAACGGATTCTGCCTGCATTTTTTGCCGTATTAATCGCAACGCTGATAGGCGGCTTTCTTTTATTCACCAAAGATGATTTCTTTCTTTTGTGGAAATCCTCACTGGCTGCTTTGGGTTTCGCATCCAATCTGTATTTCGCAAAAGGACAAGGCTATTTCGATCCGGCACAGGAAGAAAAGCCTCTGCTCCATATCTGGTCTTTATCGGTCGAAGAACAATACTACTTTGTCTTTCCGATATTGCTACTGCTCGTCGTCCGCAAAAGCTGGCGCGTTCAGTTTGGCTTTCTCATCGCGTTATGTGTGTTAAGCCTTGCCGCTTCCTTTATGCCTTCTTCACTGGATAAATATTACCTCCCCCATCTGCGTGCCTGCGAAATGCTGGTCGGGTCGTTAACCGCCGTATGGATGCAATATCAACAACAGCAGAAACTTTCTATCGGCAAACAATATGCTGCCGCAGGTACT
Source organism: Neisseria sp. HMSC067H09 (assembly GCF_001814135.1). Classification (NCBI taxonomy): domain Bacteria; kingdom Pseudomonadati; phylum Pseudomonadota; class Betaproteobacteria; order Neisseriales; family Neisseriaceae; genus Neisseria; species Neisseria sp. HMSC067H09. Next base: position 21,809 of record NZ_KV814863.1, read on the forward strand.
TTATTTTCCGTCTGCATACTGTTTGTCTGTCTGTTTGCCTACACGGAACAAACCGCTTATTTTCCGGGCCCTGCCGCTTTGATTCCTTGCCTGGCTTCGGCAGCACTGATTTATTTCAATCATTTCGACCACCCGCTTAAAAAATTTTTCCAATGGAAAATCACCGTTGCCATAGGCTTGATTTCCTATTCACTTTATCTGTGGCATTGGCCTATATTGGCCTTTATGCGCTATATCGGTCCGGACAACCTGCCTCCTTATTCAACAGCGGCAGCGATCGTCCTGATGGTGGTACTTTCCTTGATTTCTTATTTCTGCATAGAAAAACCGTTTAAAAATTGGAAAGGCTCGTTTGTACAATCTGCCTCGTGGATTTATGCCCTCCCCATGCTGATTTTGGCCGTAGGCTCTTTTTTCGCGATGAAGCTGCCGTTTATGGCGCAATATGACCGTATGGGATTGGCACGCTCCTACACTTCCTGTCATAACAATACCGACAAACAATGCCTTTGGGGAGATACGGAAAAACAGCCGGAATTGCTGATTTTGGGCGACTCTCACGCCGACCAATACAAAACATTCTTTGACGCCGTGGGCAAAAAAGAAAAATGGTCTGCAACCATGGTTTCTGCCGACAGTTGCGCCTATGTAGAAGGCTACTCAGCCCGAGTGTTCAAACAAAATGCCTCCTGCCGCGCCTTTTATCAGTATGCACAAGAGCATCTGCCTCGATATTCAAAAGTGCTTTTGGCCATGCGCTGGGGCAACCAAATGCCGGAAAACAGCAATTCTATTTCTTATGATGCTGATTTCTTTCAAAAATTCGACACCATGCTGCAAACACTATCTTCTGAGAAACAAATTGTTTACCTCATGACGGACAACCAAACCTTGTCTTACAATGCCCTGCGCGCCTATATGCTGTCCTCCCGTATACCGGGTTATCGCCAAAACCTGTATTCAAACGATGAAGCGACCACGAAAGGCAATCTCCGTATTAGGGAACTGGCAGCCAAATATCCTAATGTCCATATCATTGATGCCGCCGCCTACATCCCGGAAAACTTTAAAATCAATGAATTGCCGGTTTACTCGGATAAAGACCATATCAACCCTTACGGCGGAATAGAATTGGCCAAGCGTTTTTCCGAAAAGCATAAACTCCTCGATACGCACCATAGCCATTGATCCGATTAAATTTGTTACAATTAGCGGTTTGCAAAACCGCTAATTTTTTGAAAGATACCGATGAGCGTCATCCAAGACCTACAATCGCGCGGCCTTATCGCGCAAACTACCGACATCGAAGCCTTAGACGCTTTGTTAAACGAACAAAAAATCGCCCTCTACTGCGGTTTCGACCCGACCGCCGACAGTCTGCATATCGGCCACTTGTTGCCCGTGTTGGCATTGCGCCGTTTCCAACAGGCGGGTCATACGCCGATTGCTTTGGTGGGCGGCGCAACCGGTATGATCGGCGACCCCAGCTTCAAAGCGGTGGAGCGCAGCTTGAATTCCGCCGAAACCGTTGCCGGCTGGGTAGAAAGCATCCGCAACCAACTGAAACCGTTTTTGAGCTTTGAAGGCGAAAACGCCGCCATTATGGCGAACAACGCCGACTGGTTCGGCAGCATGAACTGCCTCGACTTCCTGCGCGACATCGGCAAGCATTTCTCCGTAAACGCCATGCTGAACAAGGAATCTGTCAAACAGCGTATCGAGCGCGACGATGTGGGTATTTCCTTCACCGAATTCGCCTATTCCCTGCTGCAAGGCTACGACTTTGCCGAATTGAACAAACGCCATGGCGCGGTTTTGGAAATCGGCGGTTCCGACCAATGGGGCAACATCACCGCCGGTATCGACCTGACACGTCGTCTGAACCAAAAACAAGTATTCGGCCTGACCCTGCCGCTGGTCACCAAATCCGACGGCACCAAATTCGGCAAAACCGAAGGCGGCGCAGTATGGCTGAACGCGAAGAAAACCTCGCCGTATCAGTTCTACCAATTCTGGCTGAAAGTTGCCGATGCCGATGTGTATAAATTCTTGAAATACTTCACCTTCCTGTCTATCGAAGAAATCGACGCCATCGAAGCGAAAGACCAAGCCAGCGGCACCAAGCCCGAAGCGCAACGCATCCTCGCCGAAGAAATGACCCGCCTGATTCACGGCGAAGCCGCCCTGCAAGCCGCGCAGCGTATTTCCGAAAGCTTGTTTGCCGAAGACCAAAGCAGCCTGACGGAAAGCGACTTCGAACAGCTCGCCCTCGACGGTCTGCCCGCATTTGAAGTTTCAGACGGCCTCAACGTCGTCGAAGCCTTGGTTAAAACCGGCTTGGCCTCGTCCAACAAAGAAGCGCGCGGTTTTGTGAACAGCAAAGCGGTATTGCTCAACGGACAAGCCGCCGAATCGAACAACCCGAACCACGCCGCCGAACGCCCCGACGATGCCTATCTGCTGACCGACGCGCACAAACGCTTCGGCAAATACACCATCGTACGGCGCGGCAAACGCAACCACGCGCTCTTGGTTTGGAAATAAGCCTTAAATGACAAAGGTCGTCTGAAAACGCTTTTCAGACGACCTCTTCACTAAAAATATCTTTATAGACAAAGTCCACACTATATTGTGGCTGCTAATTCAATCTACACACTACATTTCTAACGGCAGCTTGACGGTAGATAAATAGCCGAAATACCGTTGACAGCCGGAGCGGAACATTTCCAGCCGCGTACTTCTTTTGCTGTTGCCCGCATAAAATCTTTACTGGTTGCCGGAGTAGTCAATTCCGCATCGGTATAGGGAATCAGTTCAACCTTATTATGCTCTCCCAGTTCGGGGATATTGTGCATGACGGCGGTGATTTTACCATTTTCATCCGTATCGACATTAAAGGTCAGATGGGTTGAACCTGTATTACCACAACTAAACCCGTTATTGGCAGAAGGCGCGTCGATAAACCCCGACATAGAGGCCTCGGTAACGGCTTCGCGGCACTGTGTCATCATCAACAAACCCTCGCTGACTTTGGCTCGAATGGTATAAGCATGATAAGACGGCAGGGCGATAGCGGCGATGATGCCGATAATAGCGACAACAACCATAAGTTCGATTAATGTAAAACCCTGTGTTGAAGACGGTTTCATTTCGTTCCTAACGTGTGTAGTTGATGTTTTTCGACGACCTTAAAAATAAAAGTAATTCTGTAGGTCGGATTCTTGAATCCGACATTTTCAAACATCCTCGTCATAATCAAAAGTGGTAAAACATAAAAGGTTTATCAGATCCGAGTATCCGACTTACCCATCATATTTAATGCTGAAATCCACATTGCTTCCACCCCAGTGCTTTGGGTAAATCCCCTGTTTCACATAACGGTGAAAAGTAGAAAACGGCCAATCGGAAACCTGATCGACATAGCCATGCTTTACGGGATTAAAATGTAGGTAATTGAAATGATTGATAAAGTCCGTTTCATCACGAATGGTATGTTCCCAAAACCTTTTTTGCCAAAGCCGACATTCTCTTCCAATCAAATATTGGCTGTAGCGTTTAATTTGCCGCCAACGTTCCGAATAAGCCGCATCATTCTCAGGAAGATGCCAAATCGTATGAAGATGGTCGGGCATCAGCACCCATGCCTCAATTTCAAACGGATACCACTCCCGAACCGTCATTACCGCCTGCCGCAAGGCCGAACGCACCGTTTCATCAGTCAGGATTTTTTGTCGTTTATCAGTAACCACCGTAAAAAAGTAAGTGCCGCCCGTTTGATAAAAGCGTCGGTATCGCATGAATTCCCTTTTTTCAATTAGATTTTTTTCAGAAAGATTTTTGTCGGATACAAGTATCCGACTACGTTGAAACCGAACAATCCATGTAGGTCGGATTCTCGAATCCGACATTCCAATCATTCCCGAATTTTTGCAATGTGTGGACATCGGCCTTTTTGTCGGATACGAGTATCCGACCTACGTCAAAACCCCGCCCGAGGGCGGGGTTTGCTATTCAAGCCCGAATTAGCGGCAAGAAGCAGGCAGGTATTTGGCTTGGATACCTTTTTCAGTAGGAGCAGCACATTTCCAACCTTTGATACCACCGTTAACCAAAGATGCGCGGTTATAGTCTTTGGCTACCATAGGGTCTGTCAACTTAACATCCTTGTAAGGAGTGAATGTCAAATTAACATTTGTACCCAGTTGGCTGATGTTTTGGGCCTTAACATTAATCACACCATTTACGTCAGTTGTAATTTCCTCAACATATTGGGTAGAAGTGGCATTATCAGTACCTTTCTCACCACAACCGAAGCTATTATCATTAGCAGGAGTAGCAGCAAAACCGGTTTGAGAAGCTTCGGTAATTGCGGTACGGCATTGGGAAGCAGCCAATACAACTTCAGATACTTTGGCGCGTGCAGTGTAGTCTTGGTAAGCCGGCAGGGCAACAGCGGCCAAAATACCGATAATTGCTACGACGATCATCAATTCGATCAGGGTGAAACCTTTTTGGATTGCTTTCATTTAATAAACTCCAGTTAAAAAAGTGTTGTGAATAAAAATGTTTGTTGTTAAAAAATCCGTAATGTGTTTGGCTCTGCTTGTTTATGAGTAAAACCATCAAGTAGAAGGAATATACAGCTTCCCGGGGCGGGCTTCGTTGCTTCGTTTCCCTTGCCGGACGTAATGTATCAAGCAGGGAATGTGCCAAGTCTGGATTTTTTTGGATTTTTTGTGAAAATATTTTGTAATTTTATGTTTTTAATAGGTTTAAATTTGTTTTGAAGGATTTTTCGGGCAGATTTTGGCTTTTTTATGACGTGGGATTTTTTGGGGGGATATGACGTGTTTTGTCATTTTTGAGAAGAAAAGGGAAACGTTTTATGTCATATGACGCATTTCGTCACTTTCATACCTATTTTAATAATATTGAAATGGATTTGATAAACGGTATTGTTTTTAGACAAGCGGTATTTTGAGGTTTTATATATTCTTAATATGATGATTTTATGTTATTTTTTTATACAAATTTGATAGACGGATTTTAATTCGGATAAACGGTAATTTTCAAAATCGAATTATAGATATTTAGTTTATTTTTGAACGTTTGATTTGGCTAAAAACGTCGTCTGAAAATATGAAGGGTTTCGCCGGTAAAACATAAACGCCCTGCCGAGACCAATATTTCTGCAAACCGCATCTGTGGGCAAAGCCCACGCTACAATATAAGCCGATAAGGCAAAAAGGTCGTCTGAAAACTTGTTTCAGACGACCTTTTTTCTAAAAATACCTACATCGATACGGCTTGCTGCATATATCCGATAAGCCGTTAACCTGCCCGCCACTGCAAGCTATTTCTCCAATGTCCAAAATGTCGGATTCGAGAATCCGACCTACATCACTGGTTCCTTCGACTCCCGCCGCGCGGGAATGCGGCGCTTGCGGATTTTCATTTCAACTTACTATCTTCAGACGGCCTCACACGCCCAAATACCCTTCCCTGCTGGCAAGCCATCTTGCCAGATGCGCTTCGACGATCTCAGGGTTTTGTTCAATCAGCAAGGGGGCAATTTCGCGCGCTTGTTCCAAGAGGTGCAGGTCTTCTTCGAGGTTGGCAAAGCGCAGCATGGGGACGCCGCTTTGGCGTGCGCCGAGAAATTCGCCGGGGCCGCGGATGTTGAGGTCTTGGCGGGCGATTTCGAAGCCGTCGGTGTGTTCGTAGATGACTTTCAGCCGCGCTTTGGCAAGTTCGCTCAAGGGTTCGGCAAACAGGAGGACGCACACGCTTTCTGCCGCGCCGCGCCCTACCCGCCCGCGTAATTGGTGCAGCTGCGCCAAGCCCATGCGCTCGGCGTGTTCGATCACCATCAGGGCGGCGTTGGGCACATCTACGCCGACTTCGATGACGGTGGTGGCGACCAAGACGTTCAGACGGCCTGCGGCAAACTCCGCCATGACTTCGGCTTTTTCGGCAGCCTTCATGCGCCCGTGTACCAAGCCGATGTTGAGTTCGGGCAAGGCTGCCTGAAGCTGGGCTAGGGTTTCGGTAGCGGTTTGCAGTTGCAGGGTTTCGCTTTCTTCAATCAGCGGGCAGACCCAGTATGCCTGCTGCCCTTTGCGGCAGATGTTGAGGACGAAGCCTTCGACTTCGGCGCGGCGGACGTTGTTGACGAGGCGGGTTTTAATCGGGGTGCGCCCGGGCGGCAATTCGTCAATGACGGACACGTCCAAGTCGGCGAAAAAACTCATGGCGAGCGTGCGCGGGATGGGCGTGGCGGACATCATCAGCTGGTGGACGTCGCGCCCTTTGTTTTTAAGGGCAAGGCGTTGGGCGACGCCGAAGCGGTGTTGTTCGTCCACAATCACCAAGCCCAGATTTTGGAACTCGACGTCGTCTGAAAACAGGGCGTGCGTGCCGACGGCGATTTTGACGGTACCGTCGGCGAGTTTGGCTTTGGCTTCGTCTTTGGCTTTTTTGCGCTGGCTGCCGGAAAGCCAGACGACTTCGAGTCCTAAAGGTTCGAGCCATTGTTTGAACTTGATGAAATGCTGTTCGGCAAGGATTTCGGTCGGCGCCATCACGGCCGCCTGCGCGCCGGATTCGATGGCGGTCAGCGCGGACAAGGCGGCGACGATGGTTTTGCCGCTGCCGACATCGCCTTGCAGCAGGCGGTGCATAGGATGGGTTTGCGCCATGTCGCGGCGGATTTCGGACACGACCCTTTCTTGCGCATCGGTCAGGGCAAACGGCAAGGCGTGGCGCAGGGCTTGGGTCAGCGTGCCGTCGCCGCCCAATGCCGCCGCCGTACCGCTGACGCGCTTCTGCCGCGCCAGCCGCATGGAAAGCTGTTGCGCCAAAAGTTCGTCGAATTTGAGCCGCTGCCATGCGGGCAGCGCGCCGTCGGAAAGCTGGTGGATGGTGAAACTCGGCGGCGGCGAATGCAAAAGGCGCAGGCTTTCAGCGAGGTGCGGCAGTTTCAGACGGCCCAATAAGGCATCGGGCAAGGTGTCGTGCAGCGGCGTAATGTCCAACGCCGTCTGAATGATGCGGCGCAAAGTGGGCTGGTTCAAACCGTTTACGGTCGGATAGACGGGCGTGAGGCTTTCCGCCAAACCGCTGCCCTCGGCATCACGGATTTTGGGATGAATCATCTCGTCGCCGTGAAACCCGTGTTTGATTTCGCCCACGGCGCGGATGCGTTTGCCGACCGCCATCTGTTTCTGATGGCTGGCGTAAAAGTGGATGAAGCGCAGAAAAAGGACGCTGCCGGAACCGTCGGCGATTTGGACAATCAGCTGCTTTCGCGGTTTGAACGTTACTTCCTGATGGATGACTTCGCCCTCGACCTGACACGGCACGCCGAGCGGCGCGTCTTTAATCGGCATGATGTGCGTCTCGTCCTCATAACGCAGCGGCAGATGCAAAACCAAATCCCATGCGGTATGGAGGTTGAGTTTGTCGAGCTTCTTGGCGGAAACGTCGGTGATTTTGAGCTGTTTCTGGGTTTCGGGCGTCATCATGGCTTTGTCCTTTAATGGCGCGTATTTTAGCTGAAAATGTAGGAAGGGGTCGTCTGAAAGGACGTTCAGACGACCTAGAGGCATTGCACAGGTAGAGTTTGATAATTTGCCCATGCCGTCATTCCCACGCGGGAGGGAATCTCGATTTCGGGGTTTCAGAAAAATTTACAAAGTTGCCATGATTTCAAATTTCTAGATTCCCGCCTGCGCGGGAATAACGGCATAAGGTTTCTATGTAAATCACTATAAACCGTTAAATTTAAGAATCCGTCCACCCCTGCTGCTTTCAGACGACCTTGATAAAAAAAGCAACGGATAAACCGTTGCTTTTTTGTTTGACCTGCAAATCTTACAAACTGCCCAACACGATGCGCAACACGCGGCGCAGGGGTTCGGCTGCGCCCCACAAGAGCTGGTCGCCGACGGTGAACGCGCTGATGTATTCGCCGCCCATGCCCAGTTTGCGGATGCGTCCGACGGGGACGGACAGCGTACCGGTTACTTTGGCGGGCGTCAGCTCGTGGATGCTGGCTTCTTTTTCGTTGGGGATGACTTTCACCCAGTCGTTCGCGCCTGCCAAAATCGCTTCGATTTCGGAAACGGGCAGGTCTTTTTTCAGCTTCAGGGTGATGGCTTGGCTGTGGCAGCGCATAGAGCCGATGCGGACGCACAAGCCGTCGATTACGGTCGGATTGTCGCTGCGGCCGAGGATTTTGTTGGTTTCCGCGCCGCCTTTCCATTCTTCTTTGGACTGGCCGTTGCCCAAATCCACGTCAATCCACGGAATCAGGCTGCCGGCAAGCGGTACGCCGAAGTTGGCTTTCGGATAGTCTTCGCTGCGCAGGAAATCGGACACTTTGCGGTCGATGTCGAGAATCGCGCTGGAAGGATCGGCAAGCTCGTCCGCCACTTGGGCGTGAATCGCGCCCATGCCGCTGATGAGTTCGCGCATATTTTTCGCGCCCGCACCGGATGCGGCTTGGTAGGTCATGCTGGTCGCCCATTCGACCAAATCGTTTTGGAACAGGCCGCCCAGCGCCATCAGCATCAGGGAGACGGTGCAGTTGCCGCCGATGTAGTTTTTCACGCCGTTTTTGAGGCCGTTGTCGATGACGTTGCGGTTGACCGGGTCGAGGACGATAATCGCGTCGTCTTTCATGCGCAGGGATGACGCCGCGTCAATCCAGTAGCCGTTCCAGCCGCTGTCGCGCAGGGGTTGGAACACGGATTTGGTGTAATCGCCGCCTTGGCAGGTTACGATGATGTCCATTTTCGCCAGTTCGGCAACGTCGTTCGCGTCCAATAATGTTTTCGCCGCCTGACCGAAATCAGGTGCCGTGCCGCCGACGTTGGATGTGGTGAAGAAGAACGCTTCGGGAATATGGGCGAAGTCGTTTTCTTCTTTCATACGCTGCATCAAAACCGAACCGACCATGCCGCGCCAGCCGACGAAACCTACTTTCATGTTGTAGCTCCTTAGGGGGAAATTGTTAACAAATTTCTGAATAGGGGAAAAGGAAGAGTTTTAAACCTGTTTGAGGTAAATGTAAAGTTTTTTATAGCATCTCTAGAAAGAAATAAAAGGTCGTCTGAAATACACTTTCAGACGACCTTTCCGTATCAAACTCAATCAAAATTCCCCCACCTCATCACGGTTCCGCCATTTCCAACGCCTGTTTGATGTCTACGGCGACGACGCGCGATACGCCTTTTTCCTGCATGGTTACGCCGACGAGCTGCTCTGCCATTTCCATGGTCAGGCGGTTGTGGGAGATGTAAAGGAACTGGGTTTGCGCCGACATTTCTTTGACCAGGTTGCAGAAACGCGAGGTGTTGGCGTCGTCCAGCGGGGCGTCGACTTCGTCCAGAAGGCAGAAGGGGGCGGGGTTGAGGCTGAACAGGGCGAACACGAGACTCATGGCGGTGAGGGCTTTTTCGCCGCCGGAGAGGAGGTGGATGGTGCTGTTTTTCTTGCCGGGCGGGCGCGCCATGATGGACACGCCGGCGGTCAGAAGGTCGTCGCCTATCATTTTGAGGGTGGCTTCGCCGCCGCCGAACAGGGTCGGGAAGAAGGTTTGGACTTTTCCGTTGACGGCGTCGAAGGTTTCTTTGAAACGCGCTTTGGTTTTGTCGTCGATTTGGGCGATGGCTTCTTCCAAAAGGGTGATGGCTGCCTGCACGTCTTCGCTTTGGCTGCGATAGTAGCCGTCGCGTTCGCGCGCTTCTTCGAGTTCTTGCAGGGCGGCGAGGTTGACGGCGCCGAGGGCTTCGATTTGCTGGGTGAGGCTGCCGATGCTGCTGTTCAATACTTTCGGCGATTCTTGCGCCAACGCTTCGAGTGCGTCCAAATCGGCGGCACGTTCGGTCAGGTTTTGATGGTAACGTTTGGCGTTAATCAAGGCTTCCTGTTGCTGCAACAGTGCGGTTTGGGTGGCGGCCTGAAGCTGCGGCAGCTTGGTTTGCAGGGTTTGTACGCGGGCGTATTGCTCCCTGCCCTGTTCCTGAATCTGCGCGAGTTTTTCCTGCACGGCGATGTATTCTTCGTCCAGCGTGTGCACGGCTTCGGTCAACTCGTCGAGCTTGATGTGCTGCTCGTCGTTTTGGAACTCGGTCTCATAGGCGAGGGCAAGCTCTTGCTGGCGTTCCTGCCAGTCCAGGGTTTGCTGTTCGAGCCGGGCGATTTGCTGCTGGTAGTTTTGTTTCTGCTGGTTGAGTTTGTGGACGGCGACTTCGGCCAGCCCGTATTGGCGGTTGGCTTCCAACAAGGCAAGCTGCGCCTGTTTCAGACGGCCTTGCTGCTCTTGGCGGCTGTGTGCGGTGGTTTGCTGTTGGTGTTCGAGTTCGGCGGCGGCTTCCTGCAAAGTAGCGATGTCGTCTGAAAGACCGTCGGACGTGTGTTGCAACACGGTCTGTTCTTCCGCCAACTGCGCCAGTTCGCGCTCGATGTGTTCGCGGCGGATTTGCCCTTGGTTGGTGCGCGCCAGAAGTTCGGCGGCGCGTTGCTGCGCCTGGCTGTATTGGCGCGTGTGCTGCTGTTGCTGCTGCATCAGATTTTTGTGCTGCACTTCGGACGAGCGCACGGCGGCCTCCGCCTGCTTGAACGCGGCTTCGGCGGCGGAGAGTTCGGGGGCGAGGTTTTCCAGTTCTGACACGATGCCGTCAAGGCGCGCTTTTTGGGCAATCAGGCTTTCCTGCGCGGGTTTGGCATAGAGCAGGACGCTGACTTTGTCGACCTGATGGCCTTCGGGCGTGAGCCAGATTTGGTGTGCGCCCAAATCGCTTTGATGCGCGAGGGCGTAGCTCAAATCGGGCGCGCACAATACGCCGTCGAGCCAGTGGTGCAATGCCGTCTGAAACGGCGGCTGCGCTTGGATTTGGTTCAGTAATGCCTGTACGGGCAGAGATTTTTTGATGCCGCCCGAGAGGTCGTCTGAAAGCCATGCTGCCTGCCCCTGCGGCAAAGGCGCGGGGGGAGCGAAGCCGTGTGGCACGGCGCGGGCGTGCAGGCGTTCGGCAAGGATAACGGACAAGGCGTGCTGCCACTCGGCGGGCGCGGTGATGTGTTGCCACAGTTGCGGCGCGGCGGCGTGGTCGGTTGCCTGCCAGAAGTCGGCGGCTTCCTGCTGTTGCGACAGGATTTGCGACAACGCCTGCTGCTGCGCCTGCAAGGTGATGTGTTGCTGCTTCAGGCTTTGGAAGCGGCTCGAGGTCGTCTGAAACGCCTCGCGGGCGGCGTGCAAGGCTTCTTCGGCGGCAATGATTTGTTCTTCGTAATGCTCTTGCTGGCTTTGCAACAAGACGGCGGCTTCCTGCGCGGCGGCGGTTTCGGCTTCGTCGGGCAGGTTCAGGGCTTGGTTTTCCTGTTTCAGACGACCTTTGCGCTCTTCGTGCTTGGCAACGGTTTGTCCGGCATGGGCAAGCTGCTGCTGCTTCAACGCCAGTTCGCGGCGGATGCGGTTTGCCTCGTCCTGCTGGGTTTGGAAGGCGGCGTTGAGCGTGGCTTGAGCTTCTTCCAATTCGGGCAGACGCTCCTCGTGTTCGGCAACCTGCATCGCCCACTCTGCCAATTCGGTTTGCTTTTCTTCGGCCTGCAATTCGTTTTCTTCAAGCTGTACGCGGATTTGCTGCTGCTCCTGATGGATGCGCTGCATCTGCGCCTGCGCCGCCTGCTTGTCGCGTTCGATGCGTTGGTGCAGGTTTTGCTGATGGCGGATTTGCTCTTCCAAACGGGCAATCTGCTCGCGCAACACGCCGCGTTTGTTGCTCAATTCGTGTACCGCCTGCTGCTGCGACTGTTCGGCGGTCTGCAAGGCGTGTACTTCGTCGTTTAACGCCTGAACCTGCGCGGCGGTTTCGTCCTGCTGCGCCTGCAAAGACTGATGCTGCGCGGTCGCCTTGTCGGCGGCGGCAAGCGATTGCTGCCATTGGGCGTAATCGAGCAAATCCTGTTGTTGGTTCAACTGCGCGGTCAGGGATTTGTAACGTTCGGCGGTTTCGGCTTGTTTCTCCAGCTTTTCCACCTGACGCGCCAACTCGTTCTGCAAATCGCCCAAACGCTGCAAATGCTCGCGCGTATCTTTCAGACGACCTTCCGTCTCCTTGCGGCGTTCCTTATATTTGGACACGCCCGCCGCTTCCTCGATATAGGCGCGCAACTCCTCCGGCCGCGCTTCGATGATGCGCGAAATCATCCCCTGCTCAATAACGGCATAACCGCGCGCGCCCACGCCCGTACCCAAAAATAAATCGGTAATGTCGCGGCGGCGCACGGTCTGATTGTTGATGAAATAAGTCGATTCGCCCTGACGCGTCAGCTGCCGCTTGATGCTCACCTCGGCATACTGCCCCCACGCCCCCTGCAAACTGTGGTCACTGTTGTCAAACACCAGCTCCACCGAAGCCCTCGGCGCAGGACGGCGCGTTGCCGCACCGTTAAAAATCACGTCCTGCATACTCTCGCCGCGAAGCTGCTTTGCCGAAGCCTCGCCCAACACCCAGCGCACCGCGTCAATCACATTCGACTTGCCGCAGCCGTTCGGCCCGATAACCGCAACAAGCTGCCCCGGCACATGAATCGTAGTCGGGTCGGTAAAAGATTTGAAGCCGGAGAGTTTGATGTGGGTCAGGCGCATGGGATAAGGACGGGGAGAAAAAAATAAAGTGGGATTTTATACTAAAACATCTGACAAAAGGTCGTCTGAAACCCTGTTTCGGGTTTTCAGACGACCTTTGTTTTCAGACCTTCTTAACGGCGCGGCTTATTCTTTGCCGATGCCTTTATCCAGCCCTTGCGTCAGACCGTTGATGTCGCCGCCGTTCAGGCCCAATTCTTTCAAGAGGCCGTCAACCAGCGGGGCTTGGCTGCGGTAGCGCAGGGCGCTGTTGACCATTTGGTCGGCGAGGCTGGCTTGTGTGGTTTGACCGTCCGACACGCCTTCGGAGCCGTTGGCAGCGCCGCTGAATCCGCCCAAGCCGTTGACTTGCAGAATCTTGATGTCGTCAATGTTTTCCATCGGGCGCACGGATTCGCGGATGATGTCGGGCAGGTGTTTCAACAGGGCGAGGCGCACTTGCATTTCGACTTGCTCGACGCTCAGGACATTGGCAGCTTCGTTCACGGCGCGGGTACCTTCGGCATCGACTTTGTATTGCTGCTCTTGTGCTTGTGCCAGCAGGACTTTGGCATCGGCTTCACCTTTGGCTTGCAGGCGTTGTTTCTCGGCTTCGGCTTCGGCGGCGATGCGCACGGCTTCGGCGCGGTCTTGCGCAGCCTGTTTCTCGGCTTCGGCGGCGACGGTGAGCGAAATCGCGTCTTTTTGCGCGGCTTCTTCGGCGGCAATCAGTTCGACCGCTTTGGCACGTTCGGCGCGTTCGGTTTCGCGCACGGTAATCACGCTCTCTTCTTCACGTACGGCGGCGGCGCGAGCTTTGTCGGCCTCGGCTTTGGCTTCGGATTCGGCACGCGATTTTTCGGCAACGGCGATGGCGCGGTCTTGTTCGGCAAGCTCGATGGCTTTTCGGCGCTCGACTTCTGCCTGCTCGACGGCTTGGGCTTTGCGGATGTCTTCGTTTTTAATGTCGCGTTCGGCAGCGATGCGTTTCAAATCCACTTCGCGTTCGGCGGCGATTTTGGCTTCTTCCGCCTCGCGTTTTTTCTGCGCTTCCTGCTCGGCAATGCTGGCTTCCTGTTCGGCGCGGCGCACGGCGATTTCGCGTTCTTGTTCGAGTTTGGCGTATTCTTCTTCGCGCGAGATTTTCAGGCGTTGCTGCTCGGCTTCGAGGTTTTTGGTTTTAATCGCCAAATCGGTGTCTTGTTCGATTTCGTTGCGTTTTTTGCGGCGGCCTTCGATGGTTTCGGTCAGTTTGGTCAGACCTTCCGCGTCAAAAGCGTTTTGCGGGTTGAAAAACTCAAAGCTGGTTTGGTCGAGGCCGGTCAGGGAGACGGTTTCGAGTTCGAGACCGTTTTTAAACAAGTCTTCGCTCACGACTTGTTGCACTTTCTGAACGAAATCAACACGTTTTTCATGCAGCTCTTCCATCGCCATTTCGGCGGCGACGGCGCGCAGGGCATCGACGAATTTACCTTCGACGAGGTCTTTCAACTCGTCGGGCGACATGGTTTTCATACCCAGCGTTTGCGCGGCGGTGGCAATGCTCTCCGCGCTGGGTTTGACGCGGACATAAAATTCCGCCATTACATCGACGCGCATCCGGTCGCGGGTAATCAACGCCTGCTGCGCCGCACGGCGCACTTCGAGGCGCAGCGTATTCATGTTGACAGGGATGATTTCGTGCAGCACGGGCAGCACCATCGCGCCGCCGTTCATGATGACTTTTTCGCCGCCGAAGCCGGTACGGACGAAGGAGACTTCTTTGCTGGCGCGGCGGTACAGGCGGGTGAGGATGAGGCCGAGTACGAACAGCGCGACGAGTATGACGCCGGCGATGATGCCGATGGAAACTAAGTTCATAGGTTTTCCTTTCTTGTTGTCGATATACCCTTGAGGGGCGTGGGTTCAGACGGTTTTTTTAGGGTTTAGGGTCGTCTGAAAGGTTAAAAATCTGGGGTTTTAAAGGTAGGTCGGATTCTTGAATCCGACAATTTCGGTTATGTGCAATACTGATGAAACGGGGCAATTTGTCGGATTCAAGAATCCGACCTACCGAGCTTATACCTTGAATATCACTGCCAACCTGTTAATTCAATCAATGCATTTCGGGAAGCTGTTGTGCAGATATTGTGTCTTCCTAAGCCCAGCAGCCCGCCGATTACTGTTGTTCCTCTACGTTCGGTAATCAGGCTGACTCCGACGATGTCACTCATATGTATACGGTCAAACTTCCTGTAAGCCCCGTCATGTCCGCCTTGATAACGGATGCGTCCGAATGCACCGTAAATAATCAATTTTTCGCGATCAATATAAATCGACTTTCGGGTCGTCAGTCCGCACCACCAACGTTCCACGCGCCACAGCCACAATAGCGTGAGCATAATAGCCAGCAGCCAAGTCATATTGCTTGAAAACGATGGATCCATCCATTTCACCATCTTCAACCAGAGACCGCCTACGCCGATGAGGCCGAACAAGAAAGCAACCAAGGGTTGAAACAACAAACCTCTGAATAACGAATGTTTAAACAGCAGCCCGTCGCCGACAACGATGACACCTCGCGGCAGCTTGTTTTTCAACGCTTCGATGCGGGATTGCATATCGCGCTCAGGCTGCGCCAAATGACCCATATCTATCCCCGTTTTGTTTTTCTAATCAATTGATAAAAATGATGGTTCATTGCAAACCGGCGTTTATCTTTTCAGACGACCTCAATCCACCAAGCTCCCGCTCGGATTCAAAATCGCTTTAAACGTATTTCCCTCCAGCGACACCAGCAACACCGCGTCGCCCTGTTTTAACACTTCGTCGGAATCCGGTTCTGCCATTACATAATGCTGTTGACCATACACATCTTTCACCCGCACCTGCGCCGCGCTGCCTGCCCGTGCTTCGCCCAGCACCACTGTGCCGATGCGTCCGATTAGGCTTTCCTGCGAAACGGCGGTGGTTTCGTCTTTGGGCATGATTTTGTACAGTCCGCCCGCCGTCAGGCGCACCAGCGGCAGCGAAAGGAACCACACGGCTACTGCCGCCAGCCATCCGTTCAGATAGCTGCCGAACACGGCGGCAAAGGTCGTCTGAAACAGGTAGCCCGTCAGTCCGTACACGGCAAGGAAAACGACCATCAGCATCAACACCGGCACGCGACCGACATACAGCCAGCTCAGAAACCTGACGAACACGCCCGCGTCCGCCGCGTCCAGCCCGACTTCGGCGTGCGCGGTTTCGGTCAGGCTGTCGGGCAGCAGGTTGTCCAGCCAGTCGCTGATGCCGCCCGCCAGCATGGAGATGACTTCCAACACGCCGAGCAAAACCATCAGCGCTATGGCGATGCCGAAGATTTCTGTTTCGGGGGCGTTGATTAAATTCCACATATTCCGTTCCTTGTTCTGTCAACTTTCAGACGACCTTAAGTAGACTGCTTGCGAAAATTTGAATGTTTGACTGCCGTCATTCCTGCGCAGGCGGGAATCCAGAAGTTTGCGATTACGGCAATCTTCAAATAATACTTCTGAAGAATCGAGGTCTGGATTCCCGCCTGCGCGGGAATGACGG
>NZ_KV814863.1:38100-79690 GCF_001814135.1 Neisseria sp. HMSC067H09
GTCTGGATTCCCGCCTGCGCGGGAATGACGGCATTAGGTATGCCTTATTTGAATTTGACCTATCCGTGCATCCCAAACAGACATTCGGTTTTCAGACGACCTCTCCGCTCTCAATTTCGGCGCGGCATTCAATCGGAAAGTTGACCGAGTTGGCGATGAAACACAGGCGGTGCGCTTCGTGATGCAATTCCAAAGCCTTGGAGCGGTCGTTTCCTGCGGCGATGGTAACGCGCGGCTTCAGTACGGCGGAGACGAAACGCCCCGCGCTCCCATTCCCGCCTTCGTCCATCACCGCTTCGGCATGATCGGTGTAGGCGGTAACGCAGATGCCCGCGTCGGCACACAGGTGCAGGTACCATAGTTTGTGGCAGGCAGAAACGGCGGCCAACAGCATTTCTTCGGGGTTCCAGCGGCCCGCATCGCCGCGGAAGGCCGGGTCGGCGGAACCGTGCAGGTCGGGCTTGCCCTCGGCGGAAACGGTAAAATTGCGCAAATAAGCGGTGTAGGACGAAGTGCCTTCGCCGAGATTGCCCGTCCATGTTGTCGCGGTGCGGTAGGTGTGTTTTTTGCTCATTTTGACATTCCTTTCAATTATTTACTGTTCGCAGCAATAAAGACGGTATCCGCCTTGAAACGCCGACTCTAGTTGAGCCAGGCATAAGCCGATGCGCCCGCCGCCAAACTGATGCCCAGCCACAGCAGGATTTTGGTTTCCGCCCATACGTCATCCCAATACCGCCCCCGCAGTGCGCTGATGATTTCGGGGGTGAAACAGAATTTTACGCATTCAAGGAATTCATCCCAATCCTCAAACAGCAGGACATAAAGTACTGCGGCGGTTATCAAGGCAATCAAAACAGCAAAAATCATGGGATTATCCCTATCCGTTTTCAGACGGCCTGTGCGTACCGTAAAGAAAGGTCGTCTGAAAACGCTCCTAACTTTTCCCTAAGTCCTGCGTGTTTAAATGTCTATACCGACAACAGACGCAAAGGGAACGAAATGAAACATTCTCAGTCGCAATATACAAAACTGTCCAAACCGCTTTTGAAAAAATTGCTGCTTCCTGTCGCCGCTGTTTGCGCCATTTTTCTTGCAGCAGAAGGTTTCGACCTTTACGAAGACTACGCCCAATACCGCATGGAGACAGACCCTGCGTTCGCGCAACACCACGACCGCGCTTTGTCCATCCTGCATAACAGAGGCTACAAAGTCCACGATTCCGACACCGACCTCTATTGGGCAAGACCCGTTTTGGAATTTGAGGCCTACAAAGGCAGCTTGGAATACAAAATCGTGATGTCTTATCCCGATTTGAACATTCTCGTAGAACGCGTCGATTTATAGTGGATTAACTTTAAACCAGTACGGCGTTGCCTCGCCTTGCCGTACTATCTGTACTGTCTGCGGTTTCGTCGTCTTGTCCTGATTTAAATTTAATCCACTATATAATCCGCTTCCGAATATTCTTGATTTGACTTACCCCACGTCCCGAAAGGATACGACATGAAAAAACTCTTACCGGTATTACTCTTAGGCAGCATCGCACTGACCGCTTGTGCCGCCCCTTATCCTTACGACTATTACGATGACGACTATCGTACCGACCGCTACGAGCAGCGTTATGACCGTTACGACGACCGCTATGAGCGCGATTACGACCGTAATGACGACTACCGTTACCGCGACGGCAAGTATTACGATGACGACTACATCGAACACCAAATTTACAGCGATCCGTCTTTCGAGCAAAAACGCGCACAAGTGATGCGGATTCTCGAACGACGCGGCTACCAAGTTCACGAAATCGAAGCCGACGACCGCCGCGGCCGCCCCGTATTGAAAGCCGAAGCCTTCAAAAACGGACGCGAATACGATATCGTTTTCTCATGGCCGGATTTACGCATCATCAGCGAACGCATCGACTACTGATTCGTTCCGCCACACGCCGCAAGGACAAGCTCCGCGCGGCGTTTTTCTTTTCAGACGACCTTTCTGACAAAGGAGGTTGTCTGAAAACTTATTTCCCCGCCTTCAATTATTACATCTGTATTTTAGTGTACCTTTGGCAGACGGTTTACGGCAAAGTGCCATTCATCGTCTCCCATAATGCCGAGAAATCCGAAGTCTTGCAGATTCAAGCGATCAGCAAGTTCTGCCCGTAAGTTATCAAACTCCGCAGGAGGAGGCTTTGGAACACTGCGCCACGTCATCGGGACATCGGAAATTTCTTGCACAATAAGCACAGGATGGCAGACATTTTTCGGAATCAGCGCAATCCTCAGGCAAAAGTTAGTTTGTCCACAACGGCAGAATGCAGATGCAACACCTTTAAATTCGCCAAGAGTAAGGGAATATGGTTTTTTACCGACAAAAATTTGTCCGTCAGTATGAAAAATGATCGAAATCCCCCTATTCTGACGCCATAAGAAATACAACATCAGAAGCAGTACGATAGCGGACAAAACATAAAACCAGTTTGGAGGATTGAAAACCGCTAATACAAACAGAAGAATGCTGCCTGCCGCTGCCACAGGGCGAAACAGGGAATGCTTCCGAATTAGGACAAAGGGTTTGTGCATAAATAATACCGTTCCCATTTACAATTTAACGAAGCATTTCCGTATCAACCTGTAGTAACCTTCATCGTACCGTTTTCAGACGACCCTTTCTGATAAAGAAGGTCGTCTGAAAACTTATTTTCCAGCCTTCAGTGCCGCCAATCGTTCGGCAATACGGTTGTTGCGGCTCAAGTCTTCTAACTCCTTCAATTTTGCCAACTGCGCCGCATCGGTGCTGCTGTGTACCGCGTTCTGACGTCCCATCACGCGGTCGAAAGCGTTGCCGCTTTTTTCGGCATCACGGGCGATGCGGTTGAGGTCGCTGCCGCCTGCCGCTTTGCCTGCGCCCGCGCTTTGCTGCGCGGCACGCCAGTCTTGCAACTGCTGCTGCATCTCGCGTTTTTTCGCCTGCAAGGCGGCGATAAAGCCCTCAAGTTCTTTTTCCTGCGCGGCGCAATCGGCGATGGTGTTTTCCAAAACAGGCAGACGCGCTTCGATGTCCATCTGTTCGGCGATGCCCGCTTCGGCAAGGTCGTCGCGCCCAGCGGCTACGGCGGCTTGCAGGTTGGCATCGATGGCTTCGTGGCGGTTGCTTTCATCCGCCATTTTCTTGGCGGCAAGATGTTTCTGCGCCAACACTTTGCCCAATTCGGCACGCACTTCGTCCACCGCCCGCTCGATTTCGCGGATGCTCTCGTTCATTGCCGCCTCAGGCGCAAGGTTTTCCGCCGCATCAATCAGGGCATGAAAACCGCCGCTCACCAGACGGCCCACTCTGCGGGATAGGGTTTCGCTCATTTGGATTTTCCTTTCTTTATGAAATCATGAGAAATATTGTGTTTAGCCGGCATCCGATTGTGCCAACCAGTCGTAACATTGCTCCCATGACAATGTTTCGTTTTCGTCTTCTTTCCCTTCCAGCAGGGCTTGTTCTAAAGCTCGTCTGAATGTGGCGCGGGTATCCGGGCGGGTAAACCAAGCCGACAGTCGGGCGGCGAATTGCGTTCTATTCGGACAATGCTCGGGCAGATAGCAGACTTTGTACCAATCCGGCTCGTCGCTTCCATACGGAATTTCTAAGTACAAGTCGACAAATTCGCGTAAAGCTGCCGTTTTATCCGCCTGTTCCGTCCACACTGCCAGCAGTTCGTCGACAACATCCAATCCGGCAAATTGAAACATATTCAGCCAAACGACCAAGCAGCCTTCGTAGCGGGGCGCAGTCAGTTGCGAGTCAAACCAAGCGACGGCGAAACGCTTTAACCAATCGATTTCTTCTTTTGTCCAGCATTCGGGAAAATGGCAACACAACTTATCGAGCAACGTTTCATCAAGTGATCGGACATCTTCCTCGTTGACCAAAGCCTGCAAAATACGCGGCAGAAAATGTTTCATGTCTAAAGCCGTCGCAGTTCCTTTGTCCAAAGGCACGCTGCCCAAATACGCCTGCAACATATCGGTAGGAATCTCGCGTAACGGATATTCCAACAACGCCTGTTGGAAATCTTCGGGAGAGCAGCTGTTGCAAGTGCAGATATTCAGCGGGAAGCGCACGCTGTAAGGTGCAAATAATTCGTATGCTTCTGCTATCCATTTTTCCATCTTGTTGCCTCTGTCTTTGATGTCCGACATGAATGTTTAGGAATGAGAGGGAAGCGGATTTCAGACGACCTCAAACCTTCCTCGCCTGCTGCACAATCAAGGCATGAAAATCGCCACTCACTAAACAACCCAATCTGCGAGATAGGGTTTCGCTCATTTGGATTTTCCTTTTAATTTTTCTTTTCGATAAAACACATACAAACTGCCGCAAGCAGCCAGATACATGCCATAACAAACCAGGCGGTCAAGCCAAGGCTCAAGCCGCTTATCTCTCAATGCAACAGCCAATTGTTCCGGCGGTACAACCAACACTTGATGTCTGCCATCCTCTACATATTCTATCTGCTGTATCACCAAACCCTGTGGCGTGTCTCGATAGCTTAACGGCGTATAGAAGCGGAAGCCTTCAATGCTGATGATTTTTTCCGGACGGTGGTTATCGAAAAACTTGAGTCCTTGCCCGTCAACAAACCGAGCAGTATTCACGGAATAATGCTTCCCACCATACTCCAGTGCAGCAAAGGGAGGGCGTTTGGGTGGAATATATTGAATATCGCCACTCAGGTGCACAGCTTCTTCACGTACAGGCTGGAACAGACTTAGTGCCATCGTACTGCCCGCTAAAACCAGCGGTACACTTAGCATTATCACGGCGGCAATCAAATCTGTTTTGCTTATTTTGGGTATCATGCGCCCACTTTTCTCGCTGCCGTACTCCATTTTTCAGTCAGCCCTTCCTTCACACCTCAAACCTCGCCCGCCTGCTGCACAATCTTCGCCAGTTTCAAAGTGTTTTCAAGCTGTTGCAACACGGTATCGTCGTATGCCGCACCTTTGCCGGTTACGGCGAGCTGCAAGATGCTGTCGGTGAGGCGGACGATGCGCCACATCAGTTCGCGTTCGTATTTTTTCAAACTTTCGAGGTCAGCTTCTTCGGGCAGGTCGGCGGCAAGCGTCGCGCCCAAGTCGGGCAACTGCTCAAACAAGCGCGCGACGATATGCGAATGCGCCCCCGCCTGCTTTTCCGCGTGCAATACATCATGTTTCGCCGCTTGGAAAAACTGCTCCTGCGCCGTCAGCGCGGAACCGTAATCGTGCGTCTGCGTATGCGCCAAACGCGCCTGCTTGAGCAGCTCGCGGATTTTTTCAGACGGCGTATTCGCGCCTTCGATTTTTAATTCGGCAATAAAATCAGCGTCTTCCTGAGTAATTCTCACGCTGACGGGGATACGGTTTGTCGCATTCATATTCGTTTGATTTGTTTTGTATTCATTTGAATACAAATGTACAGCATGAAATGACAAGATGCAATGTTTAAAACAGTTTAATTATGTAAATACCGGTCCATCTGAGAAATCATCCCTATCCGCCCCTTGTTTTCAGACGATCCTAACCCCTTATAAATACAAACAATCGACATATCCAAAGCCATAACAAATGCCGTATAATCAAGCCCCAAGTTTCCCCAGCCTTGAAGGTCGTCTGAAAACCATGCACTCAACTTACGCTACCGTACAGCGCGATTTGCTCGAAGCCAATCACCTTTCCCCTGAGCTGCTCGCCAAAAGCCTGAGCATCATCGGCGCGCATCACGTCGATTACGCCGACATCTACTGCCAGCGCACTGCTTTTGAAAGCTGGCATTTGGAAGAGGGCATCGTCAAATCGGGCAGCTTCCAAATTGATCAGGGGGTGGGCGTGCGCGCTGTTTCGGGCGAAAAAACCGCTTTTGCCTATGCGGACAGTTTGTGTATCGATTCGATCAACCGTTCCGCCCAAGCCGTCCGCGTCATCGGCGCGGCAGGCGGCGAAGCTTCTGTCAAAGTGCCGTCCGCCGCATACGGCAAATCCGTCCATGCGGTGCTGAATCCCATTATCGGTCTCGATTCTGCCGCCAAAGTTGCCTTATTGAACAAAGTGGAAACGCTTGCCAAAGCCGCCGATCCGCGCATCGTGCAAGTGATGGCGGGGCTGACTTGCGAATACGACATGATTTACATCGCCCGCCTCGACGGCAGGCACGCCGCCGACATCCGTCCGATGGTGCGCCTGAACGTTACCGTCATCGCCAAACAGGGCGACCGGCGCGAACAGGGCAGCGCGGGCGGCGGCGGTCGCTACGACTTGGCTTATTTTGATGAAACTTTGGTGCGGCAGTTTGTCGATTCCGCCGTCAAACAAGCCCTGATTAATCTCGAATCCCGCCCTGCACCCGCAGGCGAAATGACCGTTGTCTTGGGCAACGGCTGGCCGGGCGTGTTGCTGCATGAAGCCGTCGGACACGGTTTGGAAGGCGATTTCAACCGCAAAGAAACCAGTGTCTTTTCAGGCAGAATCGGCGAGCGCGTTGCCACCAAAGGCGTTACCGTCGTTGATCAGGGTGACATTGCCGACAGACGCGGTTCGCTCAATATCGACGATGAAGGCAACGAAACACGCCGCACCGTATTGATTGAAGACGGCATCTTGGTCGGCTATATGCAGGACGAAACCAACGCCCGCCTGATGGGTACGCAACCCACCGGCAACGGCCGCCGCGAAAGCTACGCCTCCGCCCCTATGCCGCGCATGACCAATACCTTTATGGAAAACGGCGGCTACGAACCCGACGAAATCATCGCGTCCATCGATAAAGGCATTTACGCCGTCAATTTCGGCGGCGGACAGGTGGACATCACCAGCGGCAAATTCGTCTTCAGCGCATCCGAAGCGTGGTGGGTCGAAGGCGGCAAACTGCAATATCCTGTCAAAGGCGCAACCATCATCGGCAACGGCCCTGAAGTGTTGAAACACGTCTCCATGATAGGCAACGATACTGCGTTGGACAGCGGTGTCGGCGTGTGTGGCAAAGACGGACAGAGCGTTCCTGTCGGTGTCGGACAACCGACCTTGCGGATTGATTCGGGACTGACCGTCGGCGGTAGTGAGATTTAAGGCAAGTAAAAATAAAACGTCGTCTGAAAACTGTATTTGGGGTTTTCAGACGACGTTTTGTTTTCAGAAGGTTCAGGACTAAGCTTCATATTCAAAACACAATCTTCGCCTCCGCCCTCCTCTCCCATTGATATAATAATTACTTTTTCAGACGACCTATCCCCATGAACATCACCCAAATCCTCTCCCAAGAACTCTCCGCCACCGCCGCGCAAATCACCGCCGCTGTCGAGCTTTTGGACGACGGCGCGACTGTGCCATTTATCGCCCGTTACCGCAAGGAAGCCACAGGGGGGCTGGACGATACGCAGCTGCGCCAGCTTGCCGAGCGGCTGCAATACCTGCGCGAGTTGGAAGAGCGCAAAGCCGTTGTTTTAAAAAGCATTGAAGAGCAAGGCAAGCTTTCAGACGACCTCAGGGCGCAAATCGAAGCCGCCGATAACAAAACCGCGCTGGAAGACCTGTATCTGCCCTACAAGCCCAAACGCCGCACCAAAGCGCAAATCGCGCGCGAACACGGTTTGCAGCCGCTGGCGGACGTGTTGCTTGCCGAACAGCCGCAGGACGTGGAAGCCGCCGCGCAGGGCTACCTGAACGAAAACGTCCCCGACACCAAAGCCGCATTGGACGGCGCGCGCGCGATTCTGATGGAGCAGTTTGCCGAAGACGCGGAACTCATCGGCATGCTGCGCGACAAGCTGTGGAACGAAGCCGAAATCCACGCGCAAGTCGTTGAAGGTAAAGAAACCGAAGGCGAAAAATTCAGCGATTATTTCGACCACCGCGAACCCGTCCGCGCCATGCCCAGCCACCGCGCGCTGGCGGTTTTGCGCGGCCGCAACGAAGGCGTGTTGAACATCGCGCTCAAATACCAGCCCGACGACACGCCGATTACGCAGCAAAGCGAATACGAGCAAATCATCGCCCGCCGCTTCAAGGTTTCAGACGGCCACAAATGGCTGCGCGACACCGTGCGCCTGACTTGGCGCGCGAAAATCTTTTTATCGCTGGAACTCGAAGCCTTAGGTCGTCTGAAAGAAGCCGCCGACACCGACGCGATTACCGTGTTTGCCCGCAATCTCAAAGACTTGCTGCTCGTCGCGCCCGCCGGACGGCTGACCACTTTGGGTCTCGACCCCGGCTACCGCAACGGCGTCAAATGCGCCGTAGTGGACGACACGGGCAAGCTGCTGGATACCGTCATCGTCTATTTGCATCAAGAAAACAATATGTTGGCAACGCTGTCGCGCCTGATTAAACAACACGGCGTGAAACTCATCGCCATCGGCAACGGTACCGCCAGCCGCGAAACCGACAAAATTGCGGGTGAACTGGTGCGCGGAATGCCGGAAATGGGGCTGCACAAAATCGTCGTGTCCGAAGCCGGCGCGTCGATTTATTCCGCGTCCGAATTGGCGGCGCGCGAGTTCCCCGACTTGGACGTTTCCCTGCGCGGCGCAGTATCCATCGCCCGCAGGCTGCAAGACCCGCTTGCCGAGCTGGTGAAAATCGACCCCAAATCCATCGGCGTGGGCCAATATCAGCACGACGTGAACCAAAGCCAGCTCGCCAAATCGCTGGACGCGGTGGTCGAAGACTGCGTGAACGCCGTCGGCGTGGACGTGAATACCGCTTCCGCCCCGCTCTTGGCGCGGATTTCCGGTTTAAATCAAACCCTTGCCCAAAACATTGTCGCCTACCGCGATGAAAACGGCGCATTCGACAGCCGCAAAAAATTGCTGAAAGTGCCGCGTTTGGGCGAAAAAACCTTCGAGCAGGCGGCGGGCTTTTTGCGGATTAACGGCGGCAAAGAACCTCTGGACGCGAGCGCCGTCCACCCCGAAGCCTATCCCGTCGTCGCCAAAATGCTGGCGCAACAAGGCATTACCGCCGCCGAACTCATCGGCAACCGCGAGCGCGTGAAGCAAATCAAAGCGTCCGACTTCACCGACGAACGCTTCGGCCTGCCGACCATTCTGGACATCCTGTCCGAGCTGGAAAAACCCGGCCGTGACCCGCGCGGCGAGTTTCAGACGGCCTCATTCGCCGAAGGCATCCACGAAATCAGCGACTTGCAAGTCGGCATGATACTCGAAGGCGTGGTTTCCAACGTCGCCAACTTCGGCGCATTCGTGGACATCGGCGTCCATCAGGACGGCTTGGTGCACATCTCCGCCCTGTCCAATAAATTCGTCCAAGACCCGCGCGAAGTGGTGAAAGCCGGCGACGTGGTGAAAGTGAAAGTGCTGGAAGTCGATGCCGCCAGAAAACGGATTGCGCTGACCATGCGGCTGGATGACGAAGCCGGCGCAACCAAAGGCAACAGGCCGTCTGAAAGCAAACACTCCGAACGCCGCGACCGCAAACCCCAACGCAACGACCGCGCCCCGACCAATTCGGCGATGGCGGATGCGTTTGCGAAGTTGAAGCGGTAACAGTAGTCTGAAGTGCTATTTAAAGTAAAACCGTTTTGAAACAAATAAATAAAATTAAATTGTAAAAAAAATCCCGTTTTTTTATCATATCGAAGCGATATAGCAAAAAAACGGGATTTTTTTATCATTTAACCGAAACCCTAAAATGTACTCAATCGAACAATTTCCTCCCGAAATAGATTTCGAAACAGTCGCCATCTTGAAAAAACTGGCTTCCGCCCATCGTTATCTGGCCGAATTAAAAGGCATCTGCCGCAGTATTCCCAACCAAGGCATTCTGATTAACACGCTGTCTTTGCAGGAAGCCAAAGACAGTTCCGAAATCGAAAATATCATTACCACCCATGACGAACTGTTCCGTGCAGGAATATCGGCAAGCCCGTCTAGCCCTGCCATCAAAGAAGTGCAGAATTATGCTTCAGCACTGCATTGCGGCTTCGGCCTTATCCAAAAACACGGAATGCTGACTAACAATCATATTTTGACGATACAGGCCGAGTTGGAAAAGAACCATGCCGGATTCCGCAAACAGTCGGGGACGATGCTGAAAAACGACCGTACCGACGAAACCGTTTATACGCCGCCGCAACATACGGACGACATCATTCGCCTGATGAGCAGATTGGAAGCATTTATCAACGACGACAACACAGAAAAACCTATCGATCCGCTTATCCGCATGGCACTGCTCCACCACCAGTTTGAAAGTATCCACCCGTTTTACGACGGCAACGGCAGAACAGGCAGGATTATCAATGTGCTGTATCTGGTTTTAACCGGATTGCTGGATATTCCCGTCTTATACCTCAGCCGCTATCTGGTGCGGAACAAAAGCGAATATTACCGCCTGTTGCAACACGTACGCGATACGGGCGAATGGGAAGGTTGGCTGCTGTATATGCTGGAAGCCGTGGAACAAACCGCCAAGGACGGCATCGATACCGTGCAGCACATCCATCAGGCGATGCTGGACTACAAACACCGCATCAGGGAAAACTTCAACTTCTACAGCCAAGACCTGATTAACCACCTGTTCAATCATCCCTACACAAAAATCGATTTCCTGATGAAAACGCTGAAAGTTTCCCGCCCCAGTGCCGCCAAATACCTGGACGAACTGACAGAAGGCGGATTCCTGCACAAAGAAAAGATAGGCAGAAGCAACTACTATATCAATATCGCGCTGATGAATATTTTATTACCAACTGATTGATAACATTTGAAACTTACCCAATATCGAATCAATATATTGCTTACCTGACGCCCAATGGCTTATCGATACGAACAGGCGTATAGTTTGAGATATTGCAAACCCATCATCACCACCCAAGGAGTCCAAACTATGAAACCTGTTTTGTTTGCCGCACTGATTTCCTGTTTTTCCGTTGCTGCCTATGCGGCTTGCGCCGACAGCCAGCAGCAGTGTGTGATTTATAAAAACGGCAATGTGGCGACTGAAGGCGGCTGTTCGGTCAACAAGTGTCAGAATGCCGATGCGCAGGTGTTGAAGTGGAAGCTGAAAAACGGTAAAGGCGTAACCGTGGAAATCGGGAAAAACGGCAAAGTTTTGGTGAACAAAAAACCGGGAGCGAAGGCGAACAACAGTAACGCGGCAGGCATGGGCTTGACGTGTTATGCCGCCGATGCGGACAAGCGTGAGCAGTTCTGCTCGACCAATTATTGATACGACCAGCATGAAAAAGGTCGTCTGAACATTTTTCAGACGACCTTTCATATTTATACGGACACGCCGACTGCGCGGGCAATTGCCAACCCCTCTTCCGCGCTCATGTAAACAGGGCTTTCAGGGCGGTCGCTGCGGACAATATCGCCGTCTCGGAACATGACTAATTCATCAACAGCTAATTGCGACCAAGTTTCGTCTCGGGTCAAGGGCAATGTGGCAATAACGGAGACTTTGTCATTCGGGGTGGTAACTGCGGAAAAATCAATCATCACGTCATCATCCAAAAGCCGTGCCTTGCCGAAAGGAGCTTTACGCACGATATAGTGCAGCAGCGTACTGGCATGGGCAAACAGGCAGTCTCCGTTGGACATCACAAAATTGAACAATCCGAAGCGGCGAATTTCGTGAGTTAGCGCAGCAACGGCATCAAACAAAGTATCGGAATCAGGTTTCTCAGCAAAGCGGCTGCGAAGCCGGTTGAGGATATAACAAAATGCACGTTCGGAGTCGGTCGTACCGACAGCATGGTAATACTCGCCTTGTTCCGAATAAAAATCAATCAAATGCCCATTATGCGCAAAGAGCCAATATTCGCCCCACATTTCGCGCATAAAAGGATGGGTATTGGCCAAAGAGGTCTGCCCTTGCGAGGCTTTACGGATGTGGGCAATGACGTTTTCAGATTTAATTTGATAGGCGCGAACCAGGTCGGCAACCGGGGAATTTGCGCTGGGCTTGTCATCGTGGAACAAGCGTACACCTTTCCCTTCAAAGAAACCGATACCGAATCCATCTGCATGATGGTCGGTAATACCGCCGCGGCGGCGGAAGCCTTCAAAGGAAAACATAATGTCCGTTGGGGTATTACAATTCATGCCGAGCAGTTGGCACATGATTTTGACCTTTATTGCTTTAATAGGAATGGAACAATCGGATTATGGTACATTGGACAGTCCGTTTCAATAGACACGATACAGCATCCTCATAAAATCAATATAACTCTTCATAGCAGGACATCCCAATAATAAAAACCGGATTTCAAAATGAAATCCGGCCTACGATATATTCAAATTTAAAAGCATTCATCAAAGATATTTGGCTGCCAAATATCCTGCCGCTACCAAGCCGAACATAGCCAACACACCCAAAACAGAAACTAGAACAATCATATTGCGCTTGGAAGTAAGGGCTTCCAGTCTAGGATCCTGCCCCAACTCCTGCCGCAATTTGCTTTCAAGTTCGGCACGGATTTCTTTCCGCATCAACTTTTCTTCCCGCTCTTTTTCAAGTTGCAATTTGTGAGCGATTTCAGCTTGTTTTTTATGCTCAAACGCCACCTTTTCCTGCCACTCAATACGTTTACGCTGGATGATTTGCTCGGTTGCACTGGCAAAATGGAAATGGCAGACGGCACATTCCTCTGCTGCCACATCCTCCGTAATCGTCATACAAACGGGACATTGCTTTAAAGACGCTTCCTCGTTTTTACCTTCGTCCTCACTTACCTGCAACTCCATGGACTGACGCACAATAACATCAAGCCCCAAGTAGTTGAAATACTGCTGCGCATTCTCGCGCTCATCCTGCGTACAATTCTCGGCAATAATCGCTTGCGGACGTTCAGAAAGTGCCTGAACCAAATCTTCTGCTTCTTTTTCCGGCAAGTTATCATATAGGCATGCATTGATACGCTCATGATCAACATCTGGCGGATAAGAAACATAAACATCGTAAAGTTTGTCAGAGTTTTTCATTGTTATCCTAGAACAAACCGAACTTTTAATCCCATTCACGGAAACCGGCTTGATTTTGCTTATACCATGATACACGGCAGCGATCCGTCAACCTATCATCTGACTTAGACACTACTCCCGAAACTTCCTAAATTACCCAACTATCTGATAATTAGCTTTGGGTATGCAACCTATCGGCACCAAGCCGAATGTAAATCAAATAACAGATAGTACATGAGTAAATATTCCCAAAGGGAATTATAGATTATAAGACAGATGATTTTTATTGGAAAGCAATTACAAACGAAAGGCCGTTTGTATAAACAAACGGCCTTTTTTTATCTACATATGGTTCAAACTGAGAAGGATGAACCACAACCGCAAGTCGTTTCCGCATTCGGATTACGAATAACAAATTGCGATCCTTGCAAACTTTCAGTGTAATCAATTTCCGCACCAACCAAATATTGGTAGCTCATCGGGTCCACCAAGAAAGTCAGGCCGTTTTTCTGAATTTCAAAATCGTCATCATTTTTGATTTCATCAAAAGTAAAACCATACTGGAATCCCGAACAACCTCCGCCATTAACAAACACGCGTAATTTCAAATCGGGATTGTTTTCTTCTGCAATCAAATCGGCAACCTTGGTACAGCAGCTATCAGTGAAAATAATTGGACTTTCGTCTGACATGATGTGTTTCCTTTTATATGAATATTTTCGATATTGTCCTGCAAACCTTAACCTAAAGCAAGTCTGCCCTCAGATTGACCGGCATCAAGAGTTGCAGCTTCACGGACTTCTCCATGCAAGATGGAGTCCACTTCTATATTTATCAATAGAGATAAAAACCATAAACCACTACTTAACAAGTCGTCTGAAAATACAAGGACTACACCATTCAAATATTTCGCCCGAACCACTCGACACGCCCGATAATGGCAACATCGTCAGTCAAATTATTCAAATCAATTTCAAAAGTCGGATAAGCCTCATTGGCGGAAATCACATTCACCACCCCGCCTGGCATCAGCTGTAATCGTTTTACCAACAAATTCTCATTAAGCCTCAAAACGTACAGCCCATCCTTCGGCGCAGTCTCAGCATGATTGATTAAAATAGTATCCCCATCATTCAAAACCCCTTCCATAGAATCCCCCTTGACCGAAATAACGGAAAGGTTTTTAGTATCACGGGTAACATAATTTTCTACCCAATACCGACGGAATGCCATGGTAAAAACAGGTTTTTCATCACCTACTAACCGCCCATGTCCGGCGGCAGCCTGAATATCATAACGCGGAACAAAGACAAACTCGTCGATATCAACCGGATTACCCAATGTATCATAAGCAACTGCAGTAGAAGACGGAACTTGCACATTAGGGAACGGACTCCCCTCCCCAGTCAACAGCCAGTCAATACTGCAACCTTTCAGTTGTTTGATTTTTTTTAGAGTTTCCGATTTCGGCAAACCGCCTTCGTTCCAAATCCTACTAAATCCCGCAATGGTCATATCAATGTCTGCGGCAATTTTGGCTTGGCGCGCTTCGTCTTTCCACAAAAACACCAATCTGTCTTTAAATGTATCCATATCGATCCTCAGGCTGAAATGCGCCTCCTACAATGAAGCACTTGTGGGTTTATTTTACCTTAGTTTTATTAAAAATGTAAGAAAAATATTAGTTGAATTAAGAAAAAGTATTGCATTTTTTGTTTTTGCTTAGTATGATTCTTCTAACGCTTCAAACAAACCAGGCCTTCCTCAGCCATAATCAGGTAAAACATGGCATATATTACGATGATTGTAATCAGATTTTCATGAAGCAAAGGCTGTTTGACACAAGCAAGTAAGAAAAATCTTAGTTTCATTTGATTGGAGGATATAATGACCCGTTACCGTAAAAATGCATGGCTCGCCGTTACTGCCTTCGTTTTAGGATTTTTGGCATTCCCTTACAGTTATTCAGAAGCCCATCAATCTTCCGAACAACATCTCTCTGCCGAGATGTGCGACCGCCTTAGCGGAATGGCCTCCGACAAAATGGACGGTATCCAATTATCCGTCGCCCAAGAATGCGATACACTCGAAGCCTCACACGATTGGGAACAACAATACGGCGGGTTGAACGAACACGAGATAATTGCAGGCATTGTGTACGAATAACTGCTGCATTTCCGGAACTGTGCAGTTTTATAGAATGCCGATACCTACTTTTTCAAACCAAAGCTTTTCAGACGACCTTCTATGTCGTCTGAAAATACTTTCTCCGACCCAACTAGGCATTTATATCCAACGTACAGGCATGAGGCTAACAAACCGGTTGGATCCGTACTGAAATATTGACCACTACTGTATATTTAAGGGTCGTCTGAAAATTTTCAGGCGACCCTTAATGTCTAAAATTCAATAAACTTCCCGCCAATGCCCAATCAAAACTCAGTACAAACTGCCCTTCTCTAACAGAAACCCCATTTTTATAGTGGATTAAATTTAAATCAGGACAAGGCGACGAAGCCGCAGACAGTACAGATAGTACGGCAAGGCGAGGCAACGCCGTACTGGTTTAAAGTTAATCCACTATACCTTACAATATCGCCCTTTACCTTTATTTCCAGCTTCCTTATGAACGAACACGTTTCCGTCCCATCCCCTGTCGGCGAAGACTACCTGCTCTTAGGTCAATACGCCGAACGCGCCTATCTCGAATACGCTATGAGCGTGGTCAAAGGCCGCGCGCTGCCTGAAGTTTCAGACGGCCAGAAGCCCGTGCAGCGGCGCATTTTGTTTGCCATGCGCGATATGGGCTTGACGGCGGGGGCGAAGCCGGTGAAGTCGGCGCGCGTGGTCGGCGAGATTTTGGGTAAATACCACCCGCACGGCGACAGTTCCGCCTATGAAGCGATGGTGCGGATGGCGCAGGATTTTACCTTGCGCTACCCCTTAATCGACGGCATCGGCAACTTCGGTTCGCGCGACGGCGACGGGGCGGCGGCGATGCGTTACACCGAAGCGCGGCTGACGCCGATTGCGGAATTGCTGTTGTCCGAAATCAATCAGGGGACGGTGGATTTCGTGCCGAACTACGACGGCGCGTTTGACGAACCGCTGCATCTGCCTGCCCGCCTGCCCATGGTGTTGCTCAACGGCGCGTCGGGCATCGCTGTGGGCATGGCGACCGAAATTCCGTCGCACAATTTGAACGAAGTCACCCAGGCAGCGATTGCGCTGTTGAAAAAGCCGACGCTGGAAACCGCCGACCTGATGCAATATATTCCCGCGCCTGATTTTGCTGGCGGCGGTCAAATCATCACGCCGGCGGACGAATTGCGCCGGATTTACGAAACCGGCAAGGGCAGCGTGCGTGTGCGTGCGCGTTATGAAATCGAGAAGCTGGCGCGCGGACAGTGGCGCGTGATTGTGACCGAGCTGCCGCCGAACGCCAATTCCGCCAAAATCCTTGCCGAAATCGAAGAACAGACCAACCCGAAACCGAAAGCAGGTAAAAAGCAGCTGAACCAAGACCAGCTCAACACCAAAAAGCTGATGCTGGATTTAATTGACCGCGTACGCGACGAGTCCGACGGCGAACATCCCGTGCGTCTAGTGTTCGAGCCGAAATCCAGCCGCATCGATACCGATACCTTCATCAACACGCTGATGGCGCAGACTTCGCTGGAAGGCAATGTGTCCATGAACTTGGTGATGATGGGGCTGGACAACCGTCCCGCGCAGAAAAACCTGAAAACGATTTTGCAGGAATGGTTGGATTTCCGCATCGTTACCGTAACACGTCGTCTGAAATTCCGTTTGAACCAAGTGGAAAAACGGCTGCACATCCTTGAAGGTCGTCTGAAAGTCTTTCTGCACATTGATGAAGTGATTAAAGTCATCCGCGAATCAGACGACCCGAAAGCCGACCTGATGGCGGCGTTCGGATTGACCGAAATTCAAGCGGAAGACATTTTGGAAATCCGCCTGCGTCAGCTGGCGCGTTTGGAAGGTTTCAAACTCGAAAAAGAATTGAATGAATTGCGCGAGGAACAAGGTCGTCTGAATATCCTTTTGGGCGACGAAAACGAAAAACGCAAGCTGATTATCAAAGAGATGCAGGCGGACATGAAGCAGTTCGGCGACGCGCGCCGCACGCTGGTGGAAGAAGCCGGACGCGCCGTGCTGACACAGACCACCGCCGACGAACCCATCACGCTGATTCTGTCGGAAAAAGGCTGGATACGCAGCCGTGCCGGGCACAACCTTGATTTGAGCCAAACCGCCTTCAAAGAAGGCGACCGCCTCAAACAAACCCTTGAAGGCCGCACCGTTTTGCCCGTCGTCATTCTCGATTCATTGGGTAGAACCTACACGCTCGATGCCGCCGAAATCCCCGGCGGACGCGGCGACGGCGTGCCGGTTTCATCGTTAATCGAGCTGCAAAACGGCGCGAAACCCGTCGCCATGCTTACCGGCCAGCCCGAACAGCACTACCTGCTCTCAGGCAGCGGCGGTTACGGCTTCATCGCCAAGCTGGGCGACATGGTCGGACGCGTGAAAGCGGGCAAAGTGGTGATGACCGTGGATAGCGGCGAAACCGTCCTGCCGCCGATTGCGGTTTATGCCTCCTCGCTCATCAACCCCGACTGCAAAGTCGTACTGGCCAGCAGCGACCACCGCCTCTTGGCGTTTTCCATCGGCGAACTCAAAGTCATGCCCAAAGGGCGCGGCTTGCAGTTGATGTCGCTGACCGACGGCGCGTCTTTGGAACACGTCCTCGTGACCACGGCTGCGGAATTCATCGTTGAAACCGTCGGCAAGCGCGGTGCGGCGCATCAGGAAAAATTGCGCATTTGCGATATCGAGGGCAAACGCGGCAAAAAAGGGAAGGTTTTGGACATCTCGGGTCGTCTGAAAACCTTATCCGCAGCTTCCGAATAAGCAACAGAGGAAACGATAACACATTGAAAACCTAGAAAACACGGTCGTTTTATGTTATGCTGACAAAATTAAAAAATATTTACGACCGTCTGCGGAAATATTGCAGAACGATTTCAAAAACAGGTACTAATAATGATAAAAATAAACAAAAAGGGTTGCGGATATGAGTAAGTCCGGCTTTCAGGAACTGGGAAACCTGAGCGAGCGGATACCCGGTTTAATCAATATTGCCCGCATTGCCATCGTGCTGCCGCTGTTGGTCATGCATGCTTTCGGCGTTTACAGTAATGGCACCCATATCGGCATGTCATTCCCTCCCGTCGAATTTTACAGCTGGGCAGCGCTGTATTCTTTCCTCATCTTGTTATCCGTCGCCCGTCCGGACTGGCAATGGCAGACTTTGGATTTGCCCAATGCCAGCGCAGTCGTCGATATTTCGATGATGATGATACTGGTGTATATTGCCGGCGGAGTCGATTCGGGCTTCGGCATCCTTGTCCTTCCTTTCGTCGCGACGTCCTGCCTCCTCAGCTACGGGCATTATCCCATGCTGTACGCGGGCTACGCGTCCATGCTGTTCTTCTTCAATCTGCTGCTCGACGGCAGTATCCGCCTGCATCCGTTTGATTGGGATACGCAGCCCCTGATTACTACGGTCCTGCTCTGCGGCGCGTGTTACCTTGTCGCCATGCTGACTTCGTTCGCCGCCCGCTATTTGGAGCAAGCGACCGAATCCGCCAGCCGCCATCAGCTTGCCTACCGCCGCATCAGCGGGTTGAACCGCCTCGTCCTCAACCGCGTGCAGGAAGCCGTTATCGTCATCGACAGTACCCAGCGCGTCTGGCTTTTCAACAAACAGGCAAAAACCTATTTCCCCGGTTTGGTGGTTGACCAGCAGGAAGTCGTGTTCGGCGAATTGGTTACACGCTGGCAATATCATCCCGACAAACCGTTTGAAACCGATATCCACATCTTCCAACACGCCATGCACGTCCGCGCCGTCCCGCTGATTCAGGAACAGACGGAACTGCTCATGCTGTATGTCCGTTCGCTGCGCGAAGTCGCGGCAGAGGCCATGTCCACCAAGCTCACCTCGCTCGGACAGCTTACCGCGAACCTCGCCCACGAAATCCGCAATCCGATGTCCGCCATCCGTCATGCCAGCGATTTGCTGCAAGAAAGTGATGACGATGCCGAACCCGATCCCGTTAAAGCCAAGCTTTGCGGCATCATCGACAGCAACATCCAGCGCATCGACAAAATGCTGGAAGACATCTCCCTGCTCAACAAGCGCGACAACATCAGCCGCGAGCCGATCAACCTGATGAAATTCTGGCTCGACTTCAAACAAGAGTTCACGCTCAACAATTCCGAAGCCATCGGCTGCCTGCGCATGAACATGGACGGCAACAACCTTACCGTCCTCGCTGATGTGATGCACATCCAACAAATCATGTGGAACCTCTGCAATAACGCGTGGCGGCACAGCCGTCAGGACGAGAATGCGATTACCGTCCTGATCCGTCCCAGCGGCAGGATGCACATTTCCATCGTCGTTGCCGATAACGGCAAAGGCATTTCGCCCGAAGTCCGCAACCATCTCTTTGAGCCGTTCTACACCACTGAAAAACAAGGTACGGGATTGGGATTGTACGTTGCCCGCGAACTGGCGCACGCCAATATGGGTCAACTCCATTACCACCCCGAAATGAACGGATTCGAACTGATTTTACCGAGAGAACACAATGAGTAAGCTGCAAGACCCAGTATTGGTCGTCGACGACGAGGCCGACATCCGTGACTTGATGGAAATGACGCTGATGAAGATGGGGTTGCGCGTGCAGACCGCCGTCGGCGTAGAAGATGCCAAAGACAAGCTCGACAACAACGACTATTCCCTTGTCTTGACCGATATGCGGATGCCCGACGGCTCCGGCCTCGAAGTCGTCCAATACATAGACGAACTCATGCTCGACACACCTGTCGCCGTCATTACCGCCTTCGGTAATGCCGACCAGGCGGTCGAAGCCCTTAATGCGGGCGCGTTCGACTACCTGCAAAAGCCGATTACCCTTTCCCAACTTCGCTCGTTGGTTAAATCTGCCGTTTCTGTTTCCAACAGCACGGACGAAATTGCCCAGCCGCCAACCGAAAAACCGTCCGCGCCTGTCGCTGCCGCATTCAACAAGCCCAAAACTCCGCCCAAGCCGCCCAAACGCGACTTGAGCGGTTCTGTCTCCGTACCCGAAAGCCTGCGTTCCATGAAAGAACGCTTTGCCACCGGCGAAATCGCCATGCGTGCGAACGAAGACGTGCCCGAATTGGGCGGCGAAGAAGATATGCCGCGGTTGCTTGGCAGTTCACCCCAAATGGTCGAAGTCCGCCACCTGATCCGCCGCCTCGCCCGCAGCGGCGTGCCCGTCTATATTTCCGGCGAATCGGGTACGGGTAAAGAACAGGCAGCGCGTACCATCCACGAATTGTCTGATCGCGCCGACAAGCCCTTTATCGCCGTCAACTGCGGCGCGATTCCTGAAAACCTGATGGAAAGCGAATTCTTCGGCTATAAAAAAGGCAGCTTTACCGGCGCCGACCAAGACCGTCTCGGCTTCTTCCAACACGCCGACGGCGGCACGCTGTTCCTCGACGAAGTTGCCGACTTGCCGCTAGCCATGCAGGTCAAACTCCTGCGCGCCATCCAAGAAAAAGCCGTGCGCCGCATCGGTGATGCCCGCGAAACTTTCGTCGATGTCCGCATCATCTGCGCCACCCATAAAAACCTTGAAGCCCTTGTTGATAGCGGCGCATTCCGTCAAGACTTATATTACCGCCTCAACGTCGTTACCCTGCACATGCCGCCCCTGCGCG
This sequence comes from Neisseria sp. HMSC067H09, assembly GCF_001814135.1. Taxonomy (NCBI): domain Bacteria; kingdom Pseudomonadati; phylum Pseudomonadota; class Betaproteobacteria; order Neisseriales; family Neisseriaceae; genus Neisseria; species Neisseria sp. HMSC067H09. The sequence continues at coordinate 58,856 of NZ_KV814863.1, forward strand.
AAATGCGTGAAGACTTGGGGGCGCTGATTCTGTACCTGCTCTATAAACACCGCCACGGTACGCAAACCTACAAACTCAGCCCCAAAGCGCAAGAAGCCCTGCTGCATTACAGCTATCCCGGCAACTTCCGCGAACTCGAAAACATCCTCGAACGCGCCGTCGCCCTGACTGTCGGACAAGTTATCCAGTTGGATGATTTGCAAATCCAAAACACGACGGCGCCCAAAAACGACCATCCAACCCTCAGTCTTGACGAGATCGCCGATTCCGAAACACGAAAAGGCGAAACGTTGGATCACCAGCCGCTTCCGCCGTTTGACCCGCGCACCATGCAGATTCAAGATTACCTTGACCAAATCGAGCGTGGCATTATCGAACAGGCGTTGCAACAAACCCGTTACAACCGCACTCAGGCAGCCAAGCTTTTAGGCATCAGCTTCCGCTCCATGCGCTACCGTATGGAACGTTTGGACATCAATTAAGCTTGCACTTTGCATTGTCTGAACGGTTAGGAAGTAAAACCTAAACGTAGGTTTTAGATATAGCGGGTTAAATTTAAATTAGGACAAAATCGCGGATAGTATAGACAGTACGAAACCAGTCCACTTGGTGCACTAATACTTAGAGAGTCATTCTCTCTATACTGAGACATTGCAACACAATATTGATTTAAACTTAACCTGCTATATATCTCCATTCAGATCACAAACATTCAAAACCAACCGGCAACAGCGTGAAACAAATAAGTCATACCGCTCCACGCCCACTTACTTACTGCAACCGTTATCCAGCCCATCAACACCAACACAATCAAACCAAAAAAATCCGGTAGATGCAGATAAAACCAAGCCGCAACAGGTTTGCGCCAAAAATCTGATTGTTGCTGTTTCTTCTCCAAAGCCGCGTGCATAAACGGGCGCTCCAAATGCAGGTCACAATCCACGCCATACTCGCTGCGCACATATTCATTGATGACTTTCAAAGTACGGCGGCTCGGTTGCAAGAAAATATCGATAAGCGTACCGACAACAGGAATCATACCGAGCACCATATCGGCAAAAGCAAGATTTACAGCAGGACGCATTTTATGATCCGGTACGCCCAACTCCCGCCCCATACGAAAAGCCTTCATCGTCAAAAAAAGCCCGGCAATATCCCCGACAAAAGGAATCAGCGACAATATGGCATCAACGCCGATTCCTTGTTTGGTAAAAGGAATGCAAAACAAACTATCCATAGTATTGGCATATTTAGCCAACTCGCGCTCACGCCGGATGATTTCCTGACGCTCATAAGGTACAGGTGTGTGTTTCATAATGATTTTATTGTAGTGGATTGATAAAAGGGTTTTGAAACAAAATTTATTTTAATAATTTCTTCTTCGATATTGCCAATAGCATTTTATACAAATTTTCATTCAGGGACGATGCAAAATTCGATTATCTTTTAAGGGGGTAATCTGATTGCAGATTTAAGATGGCAGGACTGTTGAGATTCATACTGCTGAAATTAAATTATAGTAAAACGTTTAAGATACGCCAAAATAATCATAGAAAATATATTCATGATATTCTTAGAGTTAAATGAGATGATCTACCGAAATATCAAAATAATGCCGTGATATTAATTGACACCCAAGATACAAAAAATATATATACAGTTATAATTCAAAGCTGTACTGTATCTCAGACCCATCCCATGAAAAAAATCCTCGTTACCGGCGGTGCGGGCTTTATCGGCTCGGCAGTTGTCCGCCACATCATCCAAAATACCCAAGATTCCGTCATCAATCTCGACAAATTAACTTACGCGGGCAATCTCGAATCACTGACTGACGTAGCCGACAGTCCCCGTTACGCTTTTGAGCAAGTGGACATTTGCGATCGTGCCGAACTTGACCGCGTGTTTACGCAACACCAGCCTGATGCTGTGATGCACTTGGCAGCGGAAAGTCATGTCGACCGCTCGATTGATTCAGCAGGCGAGTTTATCCAAACCAACATCGTCGGCACATTCAACCTGCTGGAAGCTGCGCGCGCCTATTGGCAACAGATGTCGTCTGAAAAACGTGAAGCTTTCCGTTTTCACCATATTTCCACCGACGAAGTCTATGGTGATTTGCACGGTACGGACGATTTGTTTACCGAAACTACGCCCTACGCCCCGTCCAGCCCCTATTCCGCGTCCAAGGCTTCCAGCGACCATCTCGTGCGTGCATGGCTGCGCACTTACGGCCTGCCGACCATCGTAACCAACTGTTCGAACAACTACGGTCCGTACCACTTCCCTGAAAAACTCATTCCATTGATGATTCTGAACGCGCTCGACGGCAAGCCCCTGCCCGTGTACGGCGACGGGATGCAAATCCGCGACTGGCTGTTTGTCGAAGACCACGCCCGCGCGCTGTATCAGGTTGTTACCGAAGGCGTTGTCGGAGAAACCTATAATATCGGCGGGCACAATGAAAAAGCCAATATCGAAGTGGTCAAAACCATCTGTGCACTGCTGGAAGAACTCGTTCCCGAAAAACCAGCCGGTGTGGCGCGCTACGAAGACTTGATTACCTTCGTGCAAGACCGCCCCGGTCATGACGTACGCTACGCCATCGACGCCGCCAAAATCGGCAGGGAACTGGGCTGGAAACCGCAGGAAACGTTCGAATCCGGCATCCGCAAAACGGTGCAATGGTATTTGAACAACAAAACCTGGTGGCAAAATGTATTGAACGGCAGCTACCGTCTGGAACGCTTAGGAACAGGAAAATAAGTTTTCAGACGACCTTCTCAGTCAGAGAGGTCGTCTGAAAATCAAAAAACACACCCCTTCAGGAGAAACTTATGAAAGGCATCATCCTTGCCGGCGGCAGCGGCACGCGCCTCTACCCCATCACGCGCGGCGTATCCAAACAGCTCCTGCCCGTGTACGACAAACCCATGATTTACTATCCCCTGTCCGTATTGATGCTGGCGGGAATACGCGAAATCTTGGTCATCACCACCCCTGAAGACAATCCCTCTTTCAGACGACTGCTCGGCGACGGCAGCGATTTCGGCATCTCCATCAGCTACGCCGAACAACCCAGCCCCGACGGCTTGGCGCAAGCATTCATCATCGGCGAAGAGTTTATCGGCAACGACAACGTCTGCTTGGTCTTGGGCGACAATATTTTCTACGGCCAATCGTTTACCCAAACCCTGAAACAAGCCGCCTCCAAAAAACACGGCGCCACCGTGTTCGGCTACCAAGTCAAAGACCCCGAACGTTTCGGCGTCGTTGAATTTGACGAAAACTTCAACGCCTTATCCATCGAAGAAAAACCGAAACAACCCAAATCCGACTGGGCGGTAACGGGCTTATATTTCTACGACAACCGCGTCATCGAGTTTGCGAAACAAGTCAAACCGTCCGTACGCGGCGAACTCGAAATCAGCACGCTCAACCAAATGTATATTGACGACGGTTCATTGTCCGTCCAGCTTTTGGGACGCGGCTTTGCATGGTTGGACACCGGTACTCACGAAAGCCTGCACGAAGCCGCTTCATTCGTCCAAACCGTGCAAAACATCCAAGACCTGCAAGTCGCCTGCCTCGAAGAAATCGCCTGGCGCAACGGCTGGCTTTCAGACGAGCGTTTGGAAGAACTCGCCCGCCCGATGGCAAAAAACCAATACGGTCAATATCTGTTGCACCTGTTGAAAAAATAAAAAAAGGTCGTCTGAAATCGTAAGGGACAATAATATACCGACTGATTTCAGACGACCTTTACCACGACATCAAAAAGCCAAGCTGAAACACGCGGGGGAGACCGTATTCCTCCTGTGTATTCCGACTTGGCTTTTCCATAACAATTTAAATCATTCAGTCATGCAGAGCAGCCGCGTGCAAGGTATTTTCCAAAAGCGTCGCAATCGTCATCGGACCGACGCCGCCGGGAACAGGGGTAATCATGCCCGCCCGTTCTTTTGCCACATCAAACTCCACATCACCGCACAAACTGCCATCTTCCAAACGGTTGATACCGACATCAATTACAACCGCACCGGGCTTAATCCAACTGCCTTTAACAAAATTCGGGATACCCACGCCGACGACCAAAATATCCGCCGCAGCCACTTCATCAGCAAGATTCTGCGTCGCACTGTGGCATACCGTTACCGTCGCGCGTGCCAACAATAGTTCTAAAGCCTGGGGCCTGCCTACAATATTTGAAGCACCGACAACAACCGCTTTTTTCCCTTTTGGATCGACCCCGTATTCTTCCAAAAGCGTCATTACGCCTTTGGGCGTACATGGCCGCATCAGCGGCATTTTCACCACCAGCCGTCCTATATTGTAAGGATGAAAGCCGTCCACATCTTTATGTGGAACAATATTTTCCAGAACGGCCTGACTGTCGATATGTGCCGGCAACGGAAGCTGCACCAAAATACCGTCCACAGCATCATCCTCATTCAGCCGCCCGACCAAATCCAACAACTCTTCTTGGGAAGTCGATTCGGGCAGCTCATAAGACAAAGAACGGATACCGCATTTTTCGCAAGCCAGCTTTTTATTGCGGACATATACCGCACTGGCAGGATCATTACCCACCAGAATGACCGCCAAACAAGGTTCGCGCAAACCATCTTCCTGACGCTTTACCACCGCTTCGGCAACTTTTGCCAATCTTTTGACCGACACCTCTTTACCGTTGATTAATTGTGCAGCCATAAACCTTCCTTCCCAATCAAAATGAACAATATCGGCGATTATCGCATTTTTAAACCGGTTTGACACATCCCGTAAAACCACATTCCTGCACATTCAAACTCATATTCCCATTCTGTTTCCTGACATACCCATAAAAATAAATCTTAATAAAAAATAGAAAGATAGGAAAATAAATAAAAACAAACTTAAAAATACAGTTGACCTTTCACCAACCTATCTGTATAGTTTCATTCTTCAAGTCGGGGCGTAGCGCAGCCCGGTTAGCGCATCTGCTTTGGGAGCAGAGGGTCGTGAGTTCGAATCCCACCGCCCCGACCAATAATGCTTTAGCACGAATCGGCATGAGCGCCCGTAGCTCAACCGGATAGAGCACCGACCTTCTAAGTCGGGGGTTACAGGTTCGATTCCTGTCGGGCGTGCCAAAATTTTAGTTTTACGGTGGCTGTAGCTCAGTTGGTAGAGCCCTGGATTGTGATTCCAGTTGTCGTGGGTTCGAGCCCCATCAGCCACCCCAAAATAAAAGACCTGCATAAAATATGCAGGTCTTTTACTTTTTATATTGTTTCATTATCTATCCCCCCATTTTTCTTTCAAATATATAGTGGATTAACTTTAAACCAGTACGGCGTTGCCTCGCCTTGCCGTACTATCTGTACTGTCTGCGGTTTCGTCGTCTTGTCCTGATTTAAAGTTAATCCACTATACAAAGTTCAAACCAAAAAGCCCAAGCTGCCATTCCCGCTTATACAGGAAATAACAACATGGGCTTTTCCATTTCAATCCTAAATACGGACCGATATTCCAGCCTGCTTTAATCATCTATATCAGATTAGCGGTTTTTCAAAAACCGTGTATAAACCGCCAAAATGATTACGGCGAAAATGGTTGAGGCAATCCATCCGGCAGGTTCACCCACGTGATACCAACCTAATTTTTGCCCCACAAATCCTGCCAACGCCGACCCGCCAATACCCAACAGAGTCGTCATAATGAATCCGAAATTTTCCTTACCCGGATGCAGGAATTTTGCCAAAGCACCAATGATGAAACCGATAATAATCGTAACGATCCATCCCATAGTATTACCTCCGTGTGATATGCAAGTTGTTTTAATTGGCTTTCCTTAGAAAGGCCTCTGTATAATACAGAACAGTTTGACCGACCGTCTTACCTCTCCCTCTTGTTTTTCTTAAAATAAACAGACTTTAAGTACTTTTACCGTTTTGATGCAGCATATACACAAACAACCTCTTCCCAAGGTCGTCTGAAAGGAAATCCAAATGAACACGGAAAATACGCTTTGCCTGATTGTCGATATTCAAGAACGCCTGCTGCCCGCATTGCATGGCAGCGAACAAATGGTCGAACATTGCCGCATCCTGCTGCAAGGCTTGTCGGCTCTAAACATACCGTTTGCAGCAACGGAACAATATCCGAAGGGTTTGGGTAAAACGACTCCCGCCATATCCCTGCTTCTGCACAATACGCCGATATTTGAAAAGACCCGTTTTTCCGCCGCATCACCCGAAGTCATGGCTATTCTGAAAGAGAAACAAATCGAAAACATCATCTTAATCGGTGCGGAAGCGCACATCTGTATGCTTCAGACGACCTTGGACTTGCTCAAGCACAATATCCGCGTCCACATTCCTTACGAATGCACCACCTCCAGAAACGCGCTTAACAAAGACAATGCCTTGCAGCAGATGCTTACTGCCGGAGCCGCCGTATCCAACGTTGAGAGCCTATTATTCAACCTGATGGGTGATGCGAAACATCCTGCCTTTAAAACCATTTCCAAACTCATCCAATAGCCGTCAGGTCGCCTGAAAATGGAATATACGATTACTCTAGCGAAAACAGAAGACCTGCCCGACATTGTCGAAATCTACAACAGTACGATTGAAGCGCGCCAATCCACCGCCGATTTATCGCCCGTCGGCATCGAAACCCGCAAGCCTTGGTTTGAAGCACATTCCGGCAAACGTCCGCTTTATGTCTTGAAAAACCATAGCGGCGAATTGCTGGCATGGGGCAGCTTCAGCGATTATTATCCGCGCCCCGCGTTTCACATCAGCGCAGAAATCAGTATTTATGTCCGACACAATATGCGCGGGGTCGGCGTGGGTAAAATCCTGCTGCGCAATATGTTGGAGCGCGCGCCCTCCTTGGGTATTAAAAATGTTTTGGCCGTGATTTTCGGACACAACCACCCCAGCCTGCATCTTTTCCACTCGTTCGGTTTTCAAGAATGGGGCAGATTGCCCGCAGTGTGCGATTTGGAAACATTTGAAGCGGATGTGGTTATCTTGGGCAAACGGATAACGTAATTTCCTCTAAAGAACCCAACCTGAAAGATCATGCATATGAGTAAAAAGGTCGTCTGAAATCTACTTTCAGACGACCTTTCATTTTATTTGACGAACTTCAATACCTTGCCTGACTTGGCGGGCTCTCCGTCAGTTGGCTTATCTGCCGCCGGCTCCTGCTGCGCCTCCTTACCGGAAGCATCCGCCTCGTAAGGCTCGACTTCGAACCCCATCCCCTCCCCGCTTTCGCGTGAGAAGATGCTTATGACATGACCAACGGGAATCCAAATATCGTGCGCCACGCCGCCGAAACGGGCGGAAAAGCTGATCCAATCGTTATCGATATTCAGATTATGGCTGGCGGTCGGGCCGATATTCAGTACGATTTCATTGTCGCGGACATATTGCATGGGTACGCGGGTATGTTCGTTAACCCAAACGACCAGATGCGGCGTTTGGCTATTATCGATACACCATTCATATAAGGCACGAAGCAGATAGGGCTTGGTCGAAGTCGTCATGGTATCTCCTTTCGGAAGCTTATCGGCGCATGGCTTTTTCGGCGGGCGTCAGTGCTTCGATGAAAGCCTCGCGTTGGAAAATGCGCTCGGCGTATTTCAACAAAGGTGCGGCGGATTTGCCGAGTTTGATGTCGTAATGATCAAGCCGCCACAACAAAGGAGACAGCGCTACGTCAATCATAGAAAAATCTTCGCCGAGGATGTATTTGCTCTTCGCAAAAGCAGGAGCCAGCATTGTCAGCCCGTTACCGATGGCTTCGCGCGCTTTAGCCTGTTCTTTGTTGGTCGCGTTGGGGTTTTCCAAAACATGGACGAAGTTGAACAATTCTTTTTCCATGCGGAACAACACCAAACGCCCGCGTCCGCGCATTACGGGATCGCCGGGCATCAGTTGCGGATGCGGGAAACGTTCGTCGATATATTCGTTGATGATGTTGGACTCGTGCAAGATGAGGTCGCGTTCAACCAAAACAGGTACTTGATTGTACGGATTCATGACGGCAAGGTCTTCGGGCTTGTTGAAAATATCGACATCTTTGATTTCAAAATCCATGCCTTTTTCGTACAACACGAAACGGCAGCGTTGGCTGAACGGGCAGGTAATGCCTGAATATAAGGTCATCATGGTAATTGGGCTCCTGTATCCGGTTTCAGACGGCATGCGTCTGATACGACCGTTAAACAAATTAATCGCAGAATTATACGCGATTGCATACAACAATTCTAGAAAAACAGGATAATATATTGTTTTAAATTATATTTTTCGACTTCTCTATCTTAAGTCATACAACGCAATATCGCTGCATACCGTAAATAAAGAGGTCGTCTGAAAACCCGAAATCCGGTTTTTCAGACGACCTTTTTCTATTCAAACAGGGAAACCGTTTGCCTGAAGCCCGTTTATGTTTCGGGCTGTTTCAGACGACCTCCCCTTTTCTGTTCGCCGGTTAAATACCGCGCAGCAATTCGTTGACGCTGGTTTTGGCGCGGGTTTGCGCGTCTACGCGTTTGACGATAACGGCGCAGTAGAGGCTGTGGCTGCCGTCTTTGGAAGGCATGCTGCCGGACACGACAACCGAACCTGCCGGTACGCGGCCTTGGTAGATTTCGCCGGTAGTACGGTCGAAGATTTTGGTGGATTGTCCGATGAACACGCCCATGGAAATCACGCTGCCTTCTTCGACAATCACGCCTTCGACGATTTCGGAACGCGCGCCGATGAAGCAGTTGTCTTCAATAATGGTCGGGCTGGCTTGCAGGGGTTCGAGTACGCCGCCGATGCCGACGCCACCGCTCAAGTGGACGTTTTTACCGATTTGGGCGCAAGAGCCGACGGTCGCCCAAGTATCGACCATTGCGCCTTCGTCAACGTATGCGCCGATGTTGACATAAGACGGCATCAGGACGACGTTTTTGGCAACAAAGCTGCCGCGGCGCGCAACGGCACCGGGTACGGCGCGGAAACCGGCGGCGCGGAACTCGTCTTCAGACCAGTCGGCAAACTTGGTCGGCACTTTGTCGAAGTATTTGTTTACGCCGTCGTTGAGGACTTCGTTGTCTTGAATGCGGAACGACAGCAATACGGCTTTTTTCGCCCATTCGTTGACTTTCCATTCGCCCACGCCCAAGCGTTCGGCGACGCGCAATTTGCCTGAATCGAGTTGGCGGATGGTTTCCAACACGGCTTCTTTGACTTCGGGGGTAACGGTGGTCGGGGTGATGTCCGCACGGTTTTCAAAGGCGGTTTCGATGATGTTTTGCAAAGACATGGGGATTCCTTTTGAAGAGGGTAAAAGGTCGTCTGAAAAATTCGGATGACCCGCAAACAGGCGGTATTTTGCCATGTAAACGCTTTGCCGTCAGCTTTTGCAAAGGTCGTCTGAAAGGTGTTTTACTGTTTCAGACGACCTCCAAGATTGCTATGATATAGTGGCTTGACTTTAAACCGGTACGGCATTGCCTCGCTTTGTCCTGATTTAAAGTGAATCCACTATCCCACTCCCGTCATCCTTCCAAACGGAATCCGAAATGTCCGACAACCGCCTCGACACCGCCCGCCGCCATTCCCTGTTCCTTGCCCGCCAGCTCGACAACGGCAAACTCAAGCCCGAAATTTTCCTGCCCATGTTGGACAAGGTGTTGACCGAAGCAGATTTCCAAGCCTTTGCCGACTGGGACAAAATCCGCACGGAAGAAAACGAGGAAGAATTGGCGCGGCAGTTGCGCGAGTTGCGCCGTTATGTGGTGTCGCAGATTATCGTGCGCGATATAAACCGCATCAGCGATTTGAACGAAGTAACCCGCACGATTACGCTGTTTGCCGATTTTGCCGTCAATACCGCGTTGGACTTTGCCTACGCCTATTATCAGGACATGTACGGCACGCCGATCGGGCGTTATACCAAATCGCCGCAGCATTTGAGCGTGGTGGCGATGGGCAAGGCGGGCGGCTATGAGCTGAACGTGTCTTCCGACATCGATTTGATTTTTGTCTATCCCGAATCGGGCGACACCGACGGCAGGCGCGAACGGGGCAATCAGGAATTTTTCACCAAAGTCGGGCAGAAACTGATTGCGCTGCTGAACGACATTACCGCCGACGGGCAGGTGTTCCGCGTCGATATGCGGCTGCGGCCGGACGGCGATTCGGGCGCGCTGGTATTGAGCGAAACCGCGCTGGAGCAATACCTGATTACGCAGGGGCGCGAATGGGAACGCTATGCGTGGTGCAAAGGCCGCGTAGTTACGCCGTATCCGAACGACATCAAATCGCTGGTGCGCCCCTTCGTATTCCGCAAATATCTGGATTACAGCGCGTATGAGGCAATGCGCAACCTGCACCGCCAAATCCGCAGCGAAGTCAGCAAAAAAGGCATGGCGGACAACATCAAACTCGGCGCAGGCGGCATCCGCGAAGTCGAATTTATCGCCCAGATTTTTCAAATGATACGCGGCGGGCAAATGCGCGCGCTGCAACTGAAAGGCACGCAGGAAACGCTGAAAAAACTTGCCGAGCTGGGCATCATGCCGTCTGAAAACGTCGAAACCCTGCTCGCCGCCTACCGCTTCCTGCGCGACGTCGAACACCGCCTGCAATACTGGGACGACCAGCAAACCCAAACCCTGCCCGCCTCGCCCGAACAGCAGCAACTGCTCGCCGAAAGCATGGGTTTCGACAGCTACACCGCCTTTTCAGACGACCTCAACGTTCATCGAAACAAAGTCAATCAGTTGTTCAATGAAATTTTGAGCGAACCCGAAGAGCAAACACAGGACAACAGCGAATGGCAGTGGGCATGGCAGGAAAAGCCCGACGAAGAAGAGCGGCAAGGTCGTCTGAAAGAACACGGGTTCGATGCCGAAACCATCGCCGCAAGGCTCGACCAAATCCGCAACAGCCATAAATACCGTCATCTCTCCGCACACGCCCAGCCGCGTTTTGACGCCATTGTGCCGCTGTTCGTACAGGCGGCGGCAGAGCAACCCAATCCGACCGATACACTGATGCGGCTGTTTGACTTCCTCGAAAACATCAGCCGCCGCTCCGCCTATCTCGCCTTTCTCAACGAACATCCGCAAACCTTGGCGCAACTGGCGCAGATTATGAGCCAAAGCTCGTGGGTGGCGGCGTATCTGAACAAATATCCGATTCTGCTGGACGAACTCATCAGTGCGCAGCTTTTGGATACCGCATTCGACTGGCAAGCCCTCGCCGCCGCCCTTTCAGACGACCTCAAAGCCTGCGGCGGCGACACCGAAGCGCAAATGGACACCCTGCGCCGCTTCCAGCACGCCCAAGTCTTCCGCCTCGCCGTCCAAGACCTCGCCGGACTGTGGACGGTAGAATCCCTCTCCGACCAACTTTCCGCCCTCGCCGACACCATCCTCGCCGCCGCCCTGCCGTGCGCGTGGGCGGACATGCCCAAAAAACACCGCGACACCCCGCAATTCGCCGTCGTCGGCTACGGCAAACTCGGCGGCAAAGAACTCGGCTACGCCTCCGACCTCGACTTGGTCTATCTTTACGACGATCCCCATCCCGACGCAGGCGACGTGTACAGCCGCCTCGCCCGCCGCCTGACCAACTGGCTTTCCGCCGCCACCGGCGCAGGCAGCCTCTACGAAACCGACCTGCGCCTGCGCCCAAACGGCGACGCCGGCTTCCTCGCCCACAGCATCGCCGCCTTCGAAAAATACCAGCACGAAAACGCATGGACGTGGGAACACCAATCCCTCACCCGCGCCCGCTTCATCTGCGGCACACCCGAAATTCAGACGGCCTTCGACCGCATCCGCACCGAAATCCTCACCGCCGAGCGCGACCAAACCGCCTTGGCAGACGAAATCATCGAAATGCGCGAAAAAATGTTCCCCACCCATCCGCCGGTTGACAGCAACGTCAAATACGCGCGCGGCGGCGTGGTTGACGTCGAATTTATCGTCCAATACCTCATCCTTGCCCATGCCCGCCGATATCCGCAACTCCTCGACAACTACGGCAACATCGCCCTCTTGAACATCGCCGCCGACTGCGGCCTCATCGACAAAACCCTCGCCGAACAAAGCCGCACCGCCTACCGCTTCTACCGCCAGCAGCAACACAACACCAAACTGCGCGACGCGGAAAAAACCGAAGTAACCGACGAATTGCTGGCACATTACGGCAATGTCAGGAAATTGTGGCGGGAAGTGTTCGGTGAGGAAGCGAAGCTTGGATAAACCAGACATCGCATTTTTAACGCACTATGCCTGCCCATAGCCACACCTTACGGTGACAACACAACTTACCCCAACCCCAAAGGAAAGACAGAGCATACAAAAATGGGCACTATTCTTAACCGCCCTATTATCAGCCACCGTAGTAGCCCAAGCCGCTGATTATTTTTTACCTGATATCGAATGCGATGGTTCGGCAAACGTCCGTAACAACAGCTACCCCGAAGAACCGATCAGCCAAGGCGAAATCATCAAAACACTCCCAAACGGAACGCGTGTACAGATTGCCCCAACTTTCAGAAAAGGCGACTGGTTGTGGTACAGCAATCAGGGGGCTTACACAGAAAAAAACGAAGACGGTAACAATGTATCAATTCAAGGATATATCCACAAAAGCCAGCTAAAACGTATAGATTAATCGTTCCACTCGCGACAATCAGCCGTAGTATGAGCATCATCCGAGTTACTCTGCCCATAACAGAGCAAAAGGTCGTCTGAAAACCCGATGTAGGTTTTCAGACGACCTTTTATGTTTGAACTGCCTATCGGTTTTGGCTGGCACGGTAGAAGGCGATGAGGCCGTTGGTGGAGCTGTCGTGCTGCGGGTTGCCGCGGTCGAGTTCGGGTTCGATGGTTTTGGCGAGTTCTTTGCCGTATTCGACGCCCCATTGGTCAAAGGGGTTGATGCCCCAAACCGCGCCTTGGACGAAGGTGCGGTGTTCGTATGCCGCCATGAGCATGCCGAGACGGCGGGGGTCGGTGGCGCTGAGGAGGAGGCTGTTGCTCGGGCGGTTGCCGGGGAATTCTTTTTGCGGGGCGAGGCGTTCGCGTTCGGCTTCGGGCAGGTCGGCAAGTTCGGCGCGGGCTTCTTCGAGGGTTTTGCCTTTCATCAGGGCTTCTGCTTGGGCGAAGGCGTTGGCGACGGTGAAGCGGTGTTGGCGGTTGATGCCGTAGGCGGTGGTCATGGGGACGATGAAGTCGCAGGGGATGAGCCGTGTGCCTTGGTGGAGGAGTTGGAAATAGGCGTGCTGGCAGTTGACGCCTTCTTCGCCGAAGACGATGCCACCTGTGGTGTGGGGGACGGGCCGGCCGTCGGCGGTGCGGTTTTTGCCGAGGCTTTCCATGTCGAGCTGGTTGAGCCACGAGGGGAGGTGGCGCAGGTTGTGGCTGTATGGGACGGCGGTTTGTCCGTCGGCGTGCTGGAAATTGTTGTACCAGATGCTGATGAGCGCCATGAGGACGGGGATGTTGCGGCGGTAGGGGGTTTGGAAGAAGTGGGTGTCCATGGCGTGCGCGCCGGCGAGGAGTTCGCGGAAGCGGTCTGTGCCGACGGCGACCATGACGGGCAGGCCGATGGTTGACCAGACGGAATAGCGTCCGCCGACCCAGTCGAACATGGCGAAGACGTTGTCGGGCGCGATGCCGAAATTTCGGGCGGCGGCAACGTCGGAGGAGATGGCGCAGAAGTGGCGGTAGATGCCGGATTCGGGCAAACCTGCATCCCGATACCAGGCGCGGGCGGCGTAGGCGTTGAGCAGGGTTTCGGGCGTGCGGAAGGATTTGCTGGCGATGCTGAATACGGTGGTTTCGGGCTTGAGGTGGGCGAGTGTGCGGCTGATGTCGGCGTCGTCTGAATTGCTGACGAAGTGGACGCGGATGTTTTGTCGGTAGGCTTTGAGGGCTTCTACGCACATTCTGGGACCGAGGTCGGAGCCGCCTATGCCGATGTGGACGAAGTCGGTGATGGGTTTATCGGTGATGCCCCTGTGGCTGCCGTTGTTGAGTGATTCGGCGAAGGCGAGGGCGTGGTCGAGTTCGCGGTGGATTTTGGGGAGGATGTTTTCGCCGTCAACGTAAACGGGCGCGGCATCGGCAGGCAGGCGCAGAGCGGTATGGAGGACGGCGCGGTGTTCGCTGAGGTTGATTTTTTCGCCGTTTTGCATGGCGTGCATCTGTCCGGCTAGGGGCGAGGCTTCGGCAAGGCGGCACAAAAGTTGCAAAGTGTCTTCGCCGAGGCGGTTTTTGCTGTAATCGAAGAGGAGGCCGTCGAGGGTTTCGTGCATATTGCCGAAGCGGTCGGGTTCGGCGGCGAAGCGGTCGCGCAGGTGGATGTGTTGTGTGTCGAGCCGGTGTTGTTCAAGGGCTTGCCATGCTTCGGTAAATGCGGTCATCGGGTTTCCTTCGGAATTGGGTTCGCCCCGCTCATTTGGCGGGATGTGATTCAGTTATAGATTGTACCGCGGCTGATTGGTTCGCTACTTAATGATTTTTTTGTAGTTTAATGTAGTTTAACAAGACGGCGCGGGTTTGCCGGATACGGGTAAGCAATTTAGTTAAGAATTGTATGCAATATGCAAATGATGTGCTTGATTTTCATCAAGGTTTTTTAAAATTTTCAGTATGACACCGATGTCAGGTGTGCTATGCTTCGTAATCAAATGAAACAGGGCTGAGGCGGGAGTCGTAAGATGGCTACAATTTATGATGTTGCTGCTTATGCGGGCGTCTCACCCAAAACGGTCAGCCGCGTCATCAACGGCGATGCGCCGGTCAGCGATAAAACCCGTGCAAAAGTCGAAACAGCGATTGCGGCTTTGGGTTATATCCCGTCTTCGGCGGCGCGGGTGATGCGGTCGAACCGTTCGGACTTGGTCGGACTGATTACCGGCGCCATCTCGCGCACGGGCGAATACGGCGGGGTACACGGTCTGCCGGATATGTTTTTAATCAAAGGCATCCAGCAGAAAATCCGCGAAGCGGGCAAAACGCTGATGATTGCGGATACGGACAACCGCTACGAGCAAATCGACCCTCTGGTCAGGACGTTTATGGAACACCGCGCGGAAGGCATTTTGTATGTAACCGAATCGCACCGCGAAATCGTCCTGCCCGAAATGCCCAACCGCTGCCCGATGGTTTTGGTCAACTGTTTCGACGCGGCGGGTACGCCGTCGGTTTTGCCGGACGACGAGCGCGGGCAATACGATTTGGTACGCAACATCATCCGTCACGGACACCGCCGTATCGCCTATATCACCTTGCAGGCGGGCGCAGAAGCGACGCGGCTGCGTTTGGCGGGCTACCGCCGCGCTTTGGATGAATCGGACATGGTGTTCGATCCTGATTTGGTGCAAACCGGCATCACCGACTTTGCCAACGACAGCGAGCCTTTGATTGCGGCAGTATTGAAATTATTGTCGCTTGCCGACCCGCCGACGGTCATTTGCTGCGGCAACGACGAAATGGCGGTCCGCGTTTACGGCATTTTGAGGACGCGCGGCGTACGCGTTCCGGAGCAGGTATCGGTGGCAGGGTACGACAACCACAGCGCGATTGCCGAAACCCTGTTCCCGCCGCTGACCAGCACCGAGCTGCCCTATATGCGCATGGGCGCGCTGGCGGCGGAAATCCTGTTCGACATTATCGAGACCAAAGAAACCGTCCGTCCGCCCGTTCGGGTTGTAGGGGAAACGATTTGGCGGCAGTCGGTTACAGCATTGAAGTAAAACATTATTTCAGACGACGTCTGCTTTATGAGGCAGACACAATACGACAACAAAAGGTCGTCTGAAAACACAAACAACGCATCACTCTACCTATTTGCAACGTATCAATACGATACGCCAAAGAATAAAGAAAGCGGCCCAACCGCTTCGACTATGCAGTGTTTCCCGCAGTTTGTTGTTCCATGTTTTCTTCTTACAAAGTCCAGGAGTCGCTTCAAAATGAAGATTTCCCCACAAGTATCGATGACGCTTCGCCAGATTATGCTGATGAACTTCGGCTTCTTCGGCATCCAATACAGCTTCGGTTTGCAGCAAACCGCCATCAACCCGATTTTCAGTTTCTTACATGCCGACCCCGGCCAACTGCCTATTCTGAATATGGCAGGTCCGATTACAGGCTTGCTCGTTCAGCCCCTTATCGGCGCCATGAGCGACCGCACTTGGATTCCCGGCTTGGGACGCCGCCGCCCGTATTTCTTAATCGGAGCCATCGGTTGCAGCCTCTGCCTCTTCATCTATCCGCACGTTACCGCATTGTGGGTTGCCGTATTGCTGCTGTGGCTCTTGGACATCAGCAACAACACCGCCATGGAACCCTTCCGCGCCTTCATCGCCGATACCGTCCCCGAACACCAACAATCCACCGGCTTCCTGATGCAGTCCGTGTTCACCGGCTTGGGCATTACCCTTGCCAACGTATCGCTCTACATCTTCCAACAAATCGGCTGGCTGCAACAAACCTCTGAAGCAGGTATCCCCTACTGGGTATTCGGCTCGTTCTATATCGGCGCCGTCTGCTCCATCGGCTCTGTTTTAGTAACCGTATTGTCCACGCCCGAACACGAACCTTCTCCCGAAGAAATGGCGGCAATCAAAGCCCAACCCAGAGGCCCCGTCCACGCCGTCAAAGACATCGGCACAGCCATTAAGGAAATGCCCACCCCTCTGTGGCAGCTCGCCTCGGTTTACCTCTTCCAATGGTACGCCCTCTTCATCTACTGGCAATACATCTCCCACAGTATCGTCAAATCCGTCTGGGGTTCGACATCTGCCGACCAGGCTGCCTATGAACAGGCAGTGGCATGGACCGGTTTGGTCAACGGTTTTTACAATGTCGTAACCTTTGTTTCCGCCTTCGGACTGATGTGGATGGCGCGTAAATATGCCGCGAAATATGTCCACGCCTTTGCCGTTATCCTGGCATCGCTCGCCCTCTTAACCATCCCGCACATCACCAACAAATACCTGATGTTCGCCCCGATGATCGGCTTCGGTATCGGCTGGGCAAGTATGATGGGCGTGCCGTTTATGATTGTCGTACACTCCATCCCGAAAGAACGCTACGGCGTGTATATGGGCATCGTCAACATGATGATTGTGATTCCGATGCTGATTGAAACCGTTACCTTCGGTTGGATCTATGACACCTTCCTCGGTGCAAACCCGTCCAACGCCATGACCTTCGCCGGCGTCTTCCTCGCCATCGCCGCCGTACTGACCCTGACCATCAAAACGTCAAACAAACCTTATGGCGTAGAATCGGCAAGCTGATTCAAGCAGTTGCGACAAGGTCGTCTGAAACCCAAATTGAGGTTTTCAGACGACCTTGTCGCATATTCACAAAAGATTGTCGGGAAAACGATAGTTTTTTTCCACAATGTCAGCCATCAAAAATATAAAATACAACAATTCTCATTTGTAAAAGACCGGAGAAATTGATGTTCCGTCCCAACTTGACCGCTGCCGCCGTTGTGGCCGCTTTATCTTCCACTGTATTTGCCGCCGAAACGGCCGATCTGGATACTGTCCATGTTCAGGGGCAGCGTTCGTATAACGCGATTTCCACCGAGAAAAACGGCGATTACAGCTCGTTTGCCGCCACCGTCGGCACAAAAATCCCCGCATCTTTACGCGAAATTCCGCAATCCGTCAGCATCATCACCAACCAACAGGTAAAAGACCGCAACGTCGATACCTTTGACCAGTTGGCGCGCAAAACGCCGGGCCTGCGCGTGTTGAGCAATGACGACGGACGCTCGTCAGTTTATGCGCGCGGTTACGAATACAGCGAATACAACATCGACGGTCTGCCTGCGCAGATGCAGAGTATCAACGGCACGCTGCCCAACCTGTTTGCTTTCGACCGCGTCGAAGTGATGCGCGGCCCGAGCGGCTTGTTCGACAGCAGCGGCGAGATGGGCGGTATTGTGAATTTGGTGCGCAAACGCCCGACCAAAGAGTTCCAGGGCCATGCATCAGCAGGGTTCGGTACGCACAAACAATATAAAGCCGAAGCCGACGTTTCAGGTCCTCTGAACGCCGACGGCAGCGTCCGCGCCCGTGTGATGGCGCAAACTTCAGGTGCGTCTCCCCGTCCTGCCGAGAAAAACAACCACCACGAAACCTTCTATGCGGCGGCGGATTGGGACATCAACCCCGACACGACTTTGGGCGTAGGCTATCTCTACCAGCAACGCCACCTCGCGCCGTACAACGGCCTGCCCGTCGGCAGCAGTGGCAATTTGCTGTCCCTGCCCAACCACACTTTTGTCGGCGCGGATTGGAACAAATTCAAAATGAACAGCCATGACGTGTTCGCCGATTTGAAACATTATTTTGACGACGGCGGCTACGGCAAAATCGGTATGCGCTATTCCGACCGCGATGCCGACTCCAACTACACCTTCGCCGCCAACAAACTTTCTGCCGACAATAAGGCAAACGTCGTCGGCTTAGGCACGGAAATCAAACAAAAAGCCTTCGCGGTTGACGCAAGCTACAGCCGTCCGTTTGCCTTGGGCAACACCGCAAACGAACTCGTCGTCGGTGCGGACTACAACCGCTTGCGCAGCACCAACGAGCAAGGCCGTGCCGCTGTTGCGCGTAATGTTGCCTTGGGCGATTTCCACTCCGTTCCCTATGTCAACCTGATGCAGAACGCCCGTGCCGGCGCGCGCGGTTACAGCCATACCGTCGCTACCGAAAACCTTGACGAATTCGGCATTTACGGCAAATCCGTCTTCCATCCGGTCGACAGACTGTCGCTCATCGGCGGCTGGCGTTTGGGACACTACAAAATCGAAGCGGGCGACGGCGACGAGTTGCACAAAGCCAGCAAAACCAAGTTCACCGGCTACGCAGGCGCGGTTTACGACCTGAACGACAACAACAGCCTCTACGCCAGCTTCTCCCAACTCTACACGCCGCAAACCAGCCTCGGCACCGACGGCAACCTGCTTAAAGCGCGCGAAGGCAACCAGTTTGAAGTCGGCTACAAAGGCAGCTACATGGATGACCGCCTCAACACCCGCGTCTCCCTCTACCGCCTGAAAGACAAAAACGCCGCCGCACCGCTGAACCCGAACAACCGCAACACCCGTTACGCCGCCTTGGGCAAACGCGTGATGGAAGGCGTTGAGACCGAAATCAGCGGCGCGATTACACCGAAATGGCAAATCCACGCAGGTTACAGCTATCTGCACAGCCAAATCAAAACCGCCGCCAACTCGCGCGACGACGGCATCTTCCTGCTGATGCCCAAACACAGCGCAAACCTGTGGACAACTTATGAAGTTACGCCCAAGCTGACCCTCGGCGGCGGCGTGAACGCGATGAGCAGCATCTCCTCGGCTGCAGGGCTGCGTGCAGGCGGCTACGCCACATTCGACGCCATGGCAGCATACCGCTTCACGCCTAAACTGAAGCTGCAAATCAACGCCGACAACATCTTCAACCGCCACTACTACGCCCGCGTCGGCAGCGCAAACACCTTCAACATTCCCGGCTCGGAGCGCAGCCTGATGGCAAACCTCCGCTACGACTTCTAAAAACGGGAAAAGCAAAAGGAAAACAAATCACCGCCAAAAACCAGAAGACCAACACATTACGGAAACAGACCGGACAGGCAGGGAACACCACCTGTCCGGTTTTATCATTTATAGTGGATTAACTTTAAACCAGTACGGCGTTGCCTCGCTTTGCCGTACTGTCTGTACTGTCTGCGGTTTCGTCGTCTTGTCCTGATTTAAATTTAATCCACTATATGTTCATGTTTGACATAGAGAAACAGCAGATATAGCCCAAAGGTCGTCTGAAACATCCGACAACCCGATAACACACACAACACACCCCACCAACACAACCGACAACCCCGCCATGACCTCACGCACCGTACACTGGCAAGCCGCTCGCCTGCTGCAAGCCGAAGAAACCCATATCCGCTCCGAGCACACTGGCCGCAGCTACCGCATCCAAACCGCCGCCGTCGGCGACCCGCCCCCGCAAGGCTATCCCGTCCTCCATATCCTCGACGGCGACGCCTTCTTTCCCGCCGCCCTCAGCATGGCGCAATCCCTGCTCATCAACCCCATGACCCGAAGCCGCGCCGCCTGCCTCATCGTCAGCATCGGCTACCCCAACGGCGAAGTCCGCGACCTGACCCAACGCGCCCTCGACTACACCCCGCCCCTGCCCGAAACCGCCACCGAAGCAGACCGCCGCCAATACGGACAAGCAGACCGCTTCGCCGCCTTCCTCGACCGCGAACTCGCCCCGACCCTTGCCGCCAAATACCCCGTCAACCTCAAAGAACAAGCCCTGTTCGGACACTCCTTCGGCGCATTGTTCGGACTCTATTCCCTCTTCACCGCCCCCGACCGCTTCAAACACAACCTGCTCGCCTCCCCCTCCGTCTGGTGGCACAACCGCCGCGTCCTCGACTTCCTCCCGTCCGCCCTTCCCGCCGACACCGCCGTCCGCATCAGCGTCGGCGAACACGAAGGCCGCAGCAACCGCCCCGAACAAATCAGCAGGGAAATGGTCGCCCAAGCCAAACTGCTTGCCGGCACCCTCCAACACCTCGGCGCAGACGCACAATTTACCCTCTACCCCAACGCCAACCACGGCAACACCCCCTTCTACGCCCTCCCCGACCACATCGAATACCTCCGCCAAGCGTGGCAGAAGAAATAAACCGGCAGAAACGACAAGCCGTATTCCAAACAAAGAGGAATACGGCCTGAGTGGTGGAGGTTAGGGGCTTTGAACTGCACCCCAAAAGTTGGACATCCCCTC